>JAYVQD010000108.1:0-34512 GCA_043777275.1 Nitrosomonadales bacterium | reverse complement strand
TCGGCACCGGCTGCGTGCTGCTGGCGAAAATGCTCGGCGCGGAAGTGATCGCCTGCGCGTCGAGCGCAGACAAAATCCAGCGTCTGAAAGACCTCGGCGCGGATCACGTCATCAATTACAAAGATACCGATTTCTCAAAATGGGCGATTGAAAAGTTCGGCAAGCCGCAACGCCGCAATAACGAAGGCGGCGTAGACGTGGTGATTAACTTCACCGGCGGCGACACCTGGGGGCCGACGCTACGCTGCGTCAAACGCGGCGGCAAAATTCTCGTGTGCGGCGCGACGGCTGGCTACGATCCGAAAGAAGATCTGCGTTATGTGTGGAGCTTCGAGCTGCAAATCATCGGCTCCAACAGCTTTTACGACGAAAACTTGAAAGCGCTGATGGACATGATCGCGCAAGGCACCATGAAACCCGTGATCGATGAGGTGCTGCCCTTAGAGCGCGCTGCGGAAGGTTTGCGCCTGATTGAAAATCGCGAGGTGTTTGGCAAAGTCATCATCAAACCGTAAGTATTTGTTTTTATTGAATATTTTATAATTTATAATTTATTTTATGGCCATTCCCCGTCCCGACGCGCGCGGCTATCCCGGCAACCTCGGCGCGCCGTTCACCCTGCACGCGGATTCAGACCGGGTGGCGATCATTGACCTTAGTGATGTGCAGCACCCGCGTGAGCTGAGCTTTCGTGCGCTGGACGATGCCTGCAACGCCGTCGCGCGCGGGTTAGTGCGCGCAGGCCTGAAACCCGGCGACCGTATCGGTATTTTGTCGTTGAACCGCGCTGAGTTTGTCGCGACGTTGCTCGGCGCGATGCGTGCCGGTGTGGTGCCGGTGCCGGTCAACGTCAAGCTCGCGGTGGAAACAACGCACTATGTTTTGCGGGACGCCGGTGCAAAACGGATTTTCACCGAAAGCGCTTTTCGCAAACTGTGCCCCGCGGATATTCCCGTCGTTGAATACGGTGCGGCATTCGATCAATTCGTGGATGCAGGCGACTTCACGCCGTTTGAACCCGCGCCGGATTCGGTGGCGATCCAACCCTACACCTCCGGCTCCACCGGCCGCCCCAAGGGCGTGCTGCTCAGTCACTACGGGCAAAACTGGAGCCGCCTGATTCTCGCGCACACGCGCGGCACCAACGAGCGCGACGTGATTCTGGTGGCCGCGCCGCTGTATCACAAGAACGCGTTGAACGCGATCAAGCAGGGCCTCACTGCCGGTGCGCAACTGGTGTTGATGCCGCAATTCAACATCGAGCGTTACATCGAGGCGATGGGCCGCTATCGCGCGACGGTGATTTCCGGCGTGCCGACGATGATGTCGATGATCCTCACGCGGCGCGACTTGCTGGCGCAGATTGACACCTCGAACGTGCGCACGGTGATGATGGGTTCAGCACCCTCCTCTGCGCAGTTACTGGTGGAACTGAAAACCGTGTTTCCGAATGCCGAAGCGCTGGTGGTCTACGGCGTCACCGAAGGCGGCCCGGTGCCGCTGGGGCCGCATCCCGGCGGCAAGCCGCGTCCGCCCGGCTCTATCGGCGTGCCGTACGCGGGCACCGAAGCGAAGTTAGTAGGCGGTGTTACGCCAGATGACGGCGAGCTGGTGTTGAAAAACCCCGGCATTCTGCTCGGCTATCACAACCTGCCCGCCGAATCCGCCAAGCGCGTGCGCGACGGCTGGTATTACAGCGGCGACATTTGCCGCCGCGACGCGGACGGGTTTTATTATTTTGTGGGGCGCACCGACGATATGTTCGTGTGCGGCGGCGAGAATATTTTCCCGATTGAGGTCGAGTCGCTGCTGGAAAAACATCCGGCGGTGCATCAGGCGTACGTGATGCCGTTCGCGCACGCGCTGAAAGACAAAGTGCCGTACGCGTTTGTGGTGCCGCGAGCGGGCAAGACCGTGAGTGAAGACGAATTGAAACAATTCATGCTCGCCAATGGCCCCGCGTATCAACACCCGCGCCGCGTGTTTTTTCTGGAGCAACTGCCGCTGGCCGGCACCAACAAAGTCGATCAACAACAACTGCGGCGCATTGCCGAGGAAGCACAACATGTCTGAAGCGCACTTCACGATGGAATCTCTCGAACAACGGCTTGCCGTTGGGCCGTTCAACCGCTGGCTCGGTTTCAAAGTATTAAAAATGGACGAGACCGGTATAGAGCTCAAAGCCACCTGGCGCGAAGAATGGGTGGTCAACCCGGATCGCCGCTACACCCACGGCGGCATTCTCGCCGCGATCATCGACGTCGCCGCCGATTACGCGATTGCAGTGCAGATCGGCCGCCCGGTGCCCACCATCGACATCCGCGTCGATTATCACAAGGCGGCGATGCCCGGCGACCTGATCGCGAAGGCAAAAATCGTACGCAGCGGCGGGCAGTATTCAACTGCAGAAGCCTACGTATACGATCAGGAAGGCGCGCTGGTGGCCAGCGGGCGCGGCACCTACTACACCGCACCGCCGCCGCCACCGAAAGCAAAGCCGTAGGGTGCGCATCGCGCACCGCTTACCGTGAGCACCGTAACGCGCGCGCGATGCGCACTCTACGAAAAACTCATAACTATCTGTTTTTATTGAGTATTTTATGAAGCCATTAGCAGAGAATTTCCGCCAATTCCTCGACCGCCTGCGCGCCGCCGGGCAGATGATCGACATGCAGCAACCGGTCGATATCCGCCATATCGCCACGCTGGTCGATCAATCCGACAAGGCGCTGTTTTTTCATAACGTCATCGGTTACGACATGCCGGTGGTGTCGGGCATCATCCGTTCGCGCGAGCGCGCCATCATGTCGATGGGCTGCACCGAGTACGGCGAGATTGAGCAACGCCTGCGTCACGGCATCGATCATCCGATTGCGCCGCGCTATGTCGAAACGCCCGCACACAAGCAGGTCATCATGAAAGGCGATGAGGTGGATCTGTTTAAGCTGCCGGTGCCGATGTCGTCGATCTACGACGGCGGGCCGATGATTACCGCGGGCGTGGTGATGGCGAGCGACCCTGAATATGGGCTGAACTCCGGCTGCTATCGCTTTATGGTGAAAGAAAAAAACCTCACCGGCATCGATATCGTCACACCCAACAACATGCGCCTGTATGCACAGCGCGCGTTCGAGGCCGGGCGCGTGTGTCCCATCTCAATTTCCATCGGCACCCATCCGATGGAAATCATGGGTGCGAATTTCCGCGCGCCCATCGGCGTGGATGAAATGGGCATCACTGGCGGCATACGGGGCGTACCGGTCGAACTCGCGCAATGCGAAACCATTGACCTGCCTTGCGTCGCCGATGCCGAGATGGTGCTCGAAGGTGAAATTCTGCCGACCGGCTGGACCAACCCCGAAGGCCGCTTCGGTGAATTCACCCGGTTGATGGGCGGGCTGCACTGGAACCCGGTGGTGCGTATCAAGGCGGTGACCATGCGCCGCGATCCGATTTATTATGCGCTGCACATGCCGTGGGAGAACACCTGGCTCGCCGCACCCACACGCTACGCCGCGATTCGCGCCGCACTCAAAAACGCTGGCGTGCAGGTCAAGGACATCAACGTCACCCTCGGCGGCTGCGCCTTCTGGCACGCGATTATCTCGATCAAAAAGCAAGCTGGCGAAGGCAAAAACGCGCTGCTCGCCGCGCTCTCCGTACTCGATCTCAAACACGTGGTGGTGGTCGATGACGACATCGATGTACACAACGCAATGGACGTCGAATGGGCCATCGCCACGCGCGTGCAGGGCGACCGCGACGTGTTCATCATCCCCGGCGCGCGCGCCAAGCCACTCGATCCCAGCCTCGCGGTAATGCCGCACGGCGTGGTGCCCACTGGCGCTAAAGTCGGCATCGATGCCACCATCGGCGAGGGCATTCCGCGTGAGCGCTTTGAGCGCATCGCGTATGCCTATGCCGACAAAGCCAAGATCGCTGACTACGCCAGCGGCAAACGCGACGCCGCCCCTGCGCAAGACGACATGGCCGACGCCGGCATCAGCGCACTGGCCGAGGCGATTCTGAAAGTAATCGAAGCGGAACCGCTGTATTACTCCGCTGTGGCAGAGCGTTTCAACGAACACACCTTTCAAGCCGTCGCGCGCGCGCTCGGCAAGCTGCATACCGATGAAAAATTGTGGCAAGACCCGCGCGGGCGACTGTGCGTGCGCGGGTCGGCACATGCTGCAAAGGTACCGGGGAATAATTAAAAAATGCCAACAAAAACAAATACTTATCCTCATTCTTATCACCTGCACCTCGAATCAGGCCGTAAACGCCCGATCGTGTTTCAACTGCACGAAGCGGATTGGTTGGCGGCAGCGAAACGCCATCGCACGCTGGCCAAAAAACTGCGCGTCACCATCGGCCACGACAATGAAATCCTCGACAGCGCGCTGAAAACCGCTGACTTCATGATTAATTCCGCGCCGCCGAAAGACGGCTTGCGCGAGCGTGCGCCGCATTTAAAATGGATTCAAACCACCAGCGCCGGCGTCGATGGCCTGATGCCGATGACGTGGCTGCCGGGGAATATCTGGCTCACCAATAACACCGGTGCGCACGGCGCCAAGGCCGAAGAATCGTGTTTAATGGCGCTGCTGATGTTGCAGTCGCGGCTGCCGGAAATCATCAGGCAACAACACGATCACGTATGGAAACCGCTGTTCACCACGCCCATATCGGGCAAGACGGTCGTGGTGGTGGGTTTCGGCGATCTTGGTCAAGGCGCGGGCCGCGCCGCCAAAAAACTGGGAATGCACGTCATCGCCGTCACGCGCAGCGGCAAGGCGACCCGGCTCGCGGATCGCGTGGTGCCATCGAAGGGCATCGACAGCGTACTGCCCAAAGCGGATTTTGTGATTGTCACCACGCCGCTCACCGCCGAGACGCGCGGGCTGATTAACCGCGAACGGATCAACCGGCTAAAGCCCGGCGCGGGCTTTATCAATATCGGCCGTTCGCCGATAGTCGATTACGTGGCGTTGCGTGCAAAGCTGGAAAGCGGCCACCTGTGTGGCGCAGTGCTCGACGTATTTGATACGGAGCCGCTGCCGACCGATTCGCCCTACTGGACGACGAAGAACCTGATGGTGTTGCCGCACATCAGTTGCGACGACCCGCGTTACATCGAGCATCTGCTCGATTTCTGGTTCTCGAATTTCGAGCGCTTTCTCGCAGGCAAAAAATTGAAGAACATCGTGGATCGGGCACTGGGTTATTGAAGACGATGAAACGGCGAAGGTGGTGCCCCGCCCTCACGTCTTCACACCTTCACTGCACTGCTTTACGCTGCTGCAGCCAGCGATTCCGTTTGCTCCAGGCGGTAGCCGTGCTGATAGACCGACTGTAATTGCCAACCCTTCTCCGGCGTCAACCCTAAATCCGTGCGCAGCCGGCTGATATGGGTATCGAGCGTGCGGGAACTGGTGCTGGCGCCGCGCCCCCAGATACGTTCCATGAGGTGAGCGCGCGACAGCAACTGACCGAGATTTGACAACAAAAAAATGGCCAGATCGTAACTCTTCGGCGTGAGAAAAATGCGCTCCGTGTCGCGCGTAATCATGCGATTTTTCAGATCCACGCTCAAGTCGCCGAAACGCAGCGTCTCTACGGGTTTAGCCACATGCGGCAAGCGGCGGCTGAGCGCCTCGGCCCGCGCCAGAAACTCGCCCTGCCGCACCGGCTTGACCATGCAATCGTCGGCGCCCGCCTTGAGCGCGGCAACAATGTCGTATTCGCTGTTGTGTTCCGAAACACGCAAGATAGGCACCGGCGCGCACAGGTGTTCACGCGCCCACCACAAGACCTCCGTGCCGTCCATGCCGCCCGCATCCGGCGCACAGGTGCCGACGATCAGCAGGTGGTACGTCTCGCGGGCGGAATCCCTGACAAATCGCTTGCCCGATTCGTACACCAGCGTCGTGTGCCCGGCGGAACGCAACCAGCCGCATACCATTTCGGCATCGTGTGCATTTTCTTCTACCAGCGCGATTCTCATGTCACCCTCTCTTTGTCGTAACAACCTGGTGCGAAAGATAACGCATAGCCCGGCGTTTCTCACCCCATGCCGAGGCCTTTTTACAAACCTTTTACGGTTGTTAACAACGCTTACACTGGATGGCCGGATGTTAATATCGTTTGATGCGCCAACGCCGCCCTTTGCTCAACGAATCCGGCCCAAGCAGCAAACCCGGTGAAAAATGTGACGTAGATCACACTGCTTACTTTCTGCCGGATAGTGAGCGCGCCGGCGCCGCGCTAATTCAACTCGGCTTCACGCTGACCCCTTTCTCGGCACAATCGCATCGTCTGGAACCCGGCGCGCCGCTGATGCCCGCCGGCACCGGCAATCGCTGCGTCATGTTAAAACGCGGCTACCTTGAATTCCTCACGCCGACGCACGATACGCTCAACGCGGAACAATTGCGGCTTGCCATCCGGCGTTACACCGGCATGCACTTGATCGCGTTTGGAACGCAAACACCCGACGCGGATTTCCGGCGGCTGGACGCGGGCGGCTTTGCGCCGCTCACGCCCGTGGCGCTGCAACGCCAGACCACTACGGAAACCGATGAGGCCACCGCGCGATTCACCGTGGTGCGCGTCGCACCCGCCTCCATGGCCGAAGGACGCATCCAGTTTTGCCAACACCATACACGTGACGTGGTGTGGCAACCGCGCTGGCTCACGCACGCCAATCACGCCGTGGGGCTGGCGGGCGTGGTGCTGTGTGTGGCCGACCCTGCCGAAGCAGCGCAGCGTTATGCGCGTTTTACCGGACTGCCGGCGTCCGCGCACAGCGCGGGCGCCACGTGGCGGCTCGACAGCGCGCAGGGCTATTTGCTTTTTGTGCCGCCGGCATGGCTGCAACAATCGTGGGGTATCACAGCGCCCGCGTTGCCGTGGATCGCGGGCTGCGTCATCGACAGCGACGACATGGCGGCCACGCATTCGATCGTGCAGGGCGCCACTATCGGTGATCGCGTACTGGTAACACTGCATCCATCCTTGGGAGGGCTGATGATTTTTCAGCCGTTGGGCAGCGCAACGCCGGATGTGCGTTAACATGGCACCATACACAAGTATTTGTTTTTAAAAAATAAAAACGGACTAACACCCGATGCCACATTGGCTCATCTCGTTGGGCGCAACGTTACGCTGGTGCTTTTACGGTCTATTGCTGGTTTGTGCCTGCGTATATTTTTTCCTGTTGGTTTTTTCGTGGCACGCCACCCAACGTGAAACGCTGTTTGCCGAAGACATAGCACCGGCGAAGGGCCGCTACGTCAAAGCCTCCGACGTCAACATCTACCTGCAAGAAGCCGGGCCGCCCGATGGCATGGATGTGCTGCTGGTGCCCGGCATCGGCGGCTGGAGCGGCGCCTGGCCGCAAACCATGGCAGCACTGGCGCAAGCCGGCTTTCATGTGGTCGCCATAGATCTGCCGCCGTTCGGATTCTCACAGCGCCCGGAAGCCGCGCTCTACAGCAAACAGGATCAGGCCGATCGTATCATCGGCGTCATGGATGCCCTCGCTATTTCGCGTGCGATTCTGGTCGCGCACTCCACCGGCGGCGGTCCCGCCGTCGAGGTGGCCGCGCTCCCCTCGAAACGCGTGCGGGCGTTGGTGCTGGTCGATGCCGAGCTCGACATCGCCTTCAACCGCAAAGGCCGCAGCTATCCGCCGTTCCTGGTCGACCGTTTTCTCGCCACACCCGGTGTGCGTGACGGCGCGGTGGCGGCGTTTGTATCCAACCCGTTGTTCACGCGTCACCTGGTCAAATGGTTAAGCCACAAACCCGGCGCCGCCACTGAAGCATGGGCCGATCTCTACCGCCAGCCGCTGCGAATCAGGGGCACCACCGCTGCGGTCAGCGCATGGCTGCCGCAGTGGGTTGCGAATATGAAACCCGCGCGCAGCGAAGAGCCCGAAACCTATCGCAAGCTGAACATTCCCATCCACCTGATCTGGGGCGACTTCGATACCATCGCGCCGGTGGAACAGGCACGGGAACTGACACGCCTCGCCCCCAACACATTGCTGAAAATCATCTATGGCGCGGGCCATCTGCCGCAGGTCGAAGAAACACAGTACTTCAATGTCGCGCTGCTCAAAAGCCTGCACGTTTTGAAACACGATCTGGAGTCCAAAGCCGCCGCCGACAACGCAGCGAGCGCCGCCAGCCGCGTTAAAGATCCGCTTTGATGCCGGCTGTCTTGACGATCTTCGCGTAAACCGCGATATCCGATTTAATCGTCGCCGCGAATTGTTCGGCGCTGCCGCCGATCGCTTCGTAGCCCAGCCCGTTAAGACGTTGCTGCGTATCAGCGGATTTCAATCCCGCACCGATCACTTGATTCAGCCGCGCCACGATGTCGCGCGGCACATTCGCCGGACCCACCGCGCCGAACCACGGCTCGATGATGTAGCCTTTCAGTCCAGACTCGTTCAGCGTGGGAATCCATGACGCGCTCGCCACGCGCCTCGCGCCGCACAAGGCCAGCACGTTGAGTTTGCGGCTGACGACATGCGGCTGCATGGTGGCCAGGTCGGCGAACATCATGTCGATTTGCCCGCTCATCACGTCGGTGAGCGCGGGCGCGGTACCTTTGTACGGCACATGCACGATGTCCGCTTTGGCCATCGATTTAAACAACTCGGCGGCCAGGCTCGACATGCTGCCGGTGCCCGACGAACCATACGACAAGCCTTTGGCGCGCGCCGCGGCGACCAATGCCTGAGCGGTTTTCGCCGGCACGGTGGGATTCACCGCCACCGCGTACGGCACATGCGCGACGTTAATCACCGGGGTGAAATCGCGCACGGAATCGTACGGCAATTTGGCATACAAGCTCGGCGCCACCGCCATATTGCTGGAGCCGCCCATGGCGAGTGTGTAACCATCGCCCGGCGCCCGCGCCGCCACCTCCAAACCCACCGTGCCGCCCGCGCCGCCGCGATTCTCAACGATCACGATCTGCCCCGTGTACTCGGTGAGCTTCTGCCCCACCATGCGCGCCAGCAAATCGTTCGGGCCGCCCGGTGCGAACGGCACGATGAGCTTGATCGGTTTGAGCGGGTAGCTCTGGGCACACGCCAGCGCGCTAAACGCGAACGCCGCCACGCCTGCTACCCACACAGCGTGCCTCACGCGGCTTTTTACACTACTGCGGCGCAATCCCCGCCGCCTTGATAACCTTCACGTATTTGTCGATATCGCTCGTCACCAGTTTGCTCAGGTCCGAAGGTGAATTGCTCCACAGCGGATCGGCGCCGTTGCGCTCGAACTGCTCTTTCATCTCCGGCGATTGGGCGATCGCCAGTAACTCAGTGTTCAGGCGCTTGAGGACAGGTGCGGGCGTGCCTTTCGGCGCGAAGAAACCCAGCCACAACTGCGCGTCAAAACCGGGATACGTCTCCGACGCCGACGGCACATCAGGCAGCGCGGGTGAACGCTTGGGCGTGCCCACTGCCAGCGGACGCAGCCGCCCTGCTTTGGCTTGCGGCAACACCGCCGGCATGCTGCCGAACAACGCCTGCACCTGACCGCCGATGGTCGCCACGCCCGCCGGGCCGTTGCCGCCGAACGGCACATGCACCACATCGATGCCCGCCGCCATTTTCAGCATTTCCATCGCGAGCTGCGTGGTGGTGCCGGTGCCCGCCGAGGCGTAATTCATTTTGCCCGGCTGCGCTTTGGCGAGCGCCACGAATTCTTTCAGCGAATTCGCTTTCACCGCCGGGTTCACCACCAGCAGATACGGCGTTGACGCCACCAGCGTGATCGGCTCGAAGTCTTTCACCGGATCGTAGCGCAGCGTTTTATACGCGCCCACCGCAATCACATGCGTGCTGGTGGTGCCCATGGTCAGTGTATAACCGTCGGGGTTTGCGCGCGCCGCGATCTCGGTACCGATGGTGCCGCCCGCGCCGCCGCGATTATCAACCACCACTTGCTGGCCGAGTTTGTCACCGAGACGCTGGCCTACCAGGCGCGCCACGATGTCCGTCGAGCCGCCCGCCGGGAAGGCAACGATCAGGCGTATCGGCTTGGTGGGATATTTGTCTTGCGCGTTCACCGCACCGCTTAGTGCAGCACACGCCGCCAGCATCGAATAACATAAGTATTTGTTTTTAAACATTATTTCCTCCTCGTTGGGTTTGCACAAAAAACGCACGCCGCGCATTTTACGCCTGTGTCAGGGTGCCGCGCACTTATTCCTGATTCAACAATCCGGCTTTGATCAGCCGATTGATTTTGGTCACTTCGGTTTTCACAAACGCGTCCATGAACTCCGGCGTGCCGCCCTGCACTTCAAGCCCGAGTTGGTCGAGACGCGCTTTGACATCCGGCAACGTCAGCACGCGATTCATTTCGCGATTGAGCTTGTCGATGACGGGCTTGGGTGTTTTCGCCGGCGCGGCCATGCCGAACCACACCACCGCCTCGCCGTCCTTGATGCCGCTCTCGGCCAGCGTGGGCACATCGGGCAGCAGCGGCGAACGCTTCGCACTCGCGATGCCGATCACCCGCACCCGCTGACTTTTGATAAATGCTTCGGCGCTAACCGTGGTGGTGTGCGTGCCGGTAATTTGCCCGCCGACAATATCCGTCAGCAACGGCGCAGTGCCTTTATACGGCACGTGCGTCATCTGCACCCCGGTTGCACCCAGCAGTACGGCCAAGCCGATATGCAGACTACTGCCGACGCCCGATGAACCCCACGCGATTTTTCCCGGATTCGTTTTGGCGTAATCAATCAGCTCCTTCGGATTACGCGCCGGAAATTTCGGATTTGTCAGCAGGATCAACGGCGCATAACCGATGTAAATCACACTGGAGAAATCATCCACTTTATACGGCGCGGATTTCGACAGCAGCGGCGCATAAACGCTGGGGCCCGGATTCGCCAGTATCAACGTGTAACCGTCCGGCTGCGCGCGCGCCACCGTCTCCCCCCCGATCAACCCGCCCGCACCGCCCCGGTTATCGATCACAAATTGCTGGCCGAAGGTATCGGTGAGTTTGCCCGCGATTAAACGGCCGATGATGTCGTTGGATGCGCCCGGCGTAAACGGCACCACCCAGCGCACGGGCTTGTTCGGGTAGTTCGGGGCGGTGTCGGATTTATTGCCGGATACACTCTGGGCGAAAGTGTTACCCGTCATTGACACAAGCAATGCAGCCAGAACGAAATGATTCAAGTCACCACTCCACGAAAATTAACAGACCCGTCGTTCCCGCGCAGGCGGGAACCCATAACACACGTGCGATACCGTCACACAAGGATTTTCACGCTCACTTGCGAGCGTTCTGCAACGCCTCAGGATTCACCACGTTAATCGGCTTGCCCTCAAGATACGCCACAATCTGCCCGAACGAACTGCTAAATTGGCTTTCGTACCCCGCCTGCTCAACGTAGCCGATGTGCGGCGTACACACCGCATTGTCCAGCGCAATCAGCGGATGCGCAGCGCCCAAAATCGGCTCCGCTTCAAACACATCCACCGCCGCCATGCCGGGCCGGCCCAGTTTTAACGCAGCCTCCAGCGCGCCGGTTTCAATCAACGGCGCGCGGCTGGTGTTGACGATCAGCGAAGTGGGCTTCATGCGCGCCAGATCAGCCGCGCTGACGATGCCGCGCGTGGCATCCACCAGCCGCATGTGTAAAGAGATCACATCGCACTCTTCGAAGAACGCTTCCTTGTTGCGCGCCACCGAATAACCGTCAGCCTTGGCACGATCAATAGTCGAATCGCGCCCCCACACCAGCACCTTCATGCCGAACGCCTTGCCGTAACCCGCCACCACCGCGCCGATGCGCCCATAACCGTAAATCCCCAGCGTCTTGCCGCGCAGGCCGAGGCCCATCGTCGATTGCCAGCGGCCCGCTTTCAACGCTGCCACCTCTTGTGGAATTTTGCGCATGGCAGACAACACCAATCCCCACGTCAGTTCCGCCGTGGCGTACGAGGGTTTACCCGGATGCTGATCAGAACACAACAAAATCCCACGCTCCGTCAACGCCGCCACATCGATATGGGGATACACGCTGCGCTGGCTGATGATCTTCAACTTCGGCAAACGCGCAATCAGCGACGCACGGATCGGTGTGCGCTCGCGGATCAGCACCAGCGCCTCGGTGTCCTTCAAACGCTCGGCGAGTACGTCTTCGTTCTTGGTGTGATCGTTCCAGATGGTTACGTTGTGGCTGGCGACGAGTTTGAAGGCATCGAGGTTGCGAACGGCGTTTTGGTAGTCGTCGAGGACGGTGATGTTCATGGTTTTACAGACTATAAATTATTATTTAAAAACAGATAGTTACGAAGTAACTTCATTCCGACGAAGCACGCCCCGGACTACGATCAGGGGCCGGAATCCAGGTCGTTGCTTTTGAGTACGCTGTCAGCCGCAAAAAATAAATCGTACGTCCGGCAGAAATAGTGGCGCGGAAAGCACCATTGACCATCGGCTACCCATTCAGCCACGGATTGAGAATACCGACTTTAGTACTTTGAAAATCACGCACATTACGGGTCACGACTGTCATGCCATGCACCAGCGCGGTGGCGGCGATAATGGCATCGCGGTCAGGCAGCGGATCGGGAACATGCAGCCTGGCGCTACGGCGCGCAACCTCCGTATCCATGGGCAGAATACGCCCCGCAAACGCGCGCAGCACCTGCTGTTCCAGCCAATACCGCAACTCGGAACCCTGCCGTTTATCCTTGCGCTCCATGCGCAAAACGCCTATTTCCAGTTCGAGCACGGTCATCGCGGACAGAAATTGTTGCCCCAAGGCGACGCCATTCGCCCACGCGATCACAAGCGAATTGGCCTGATCGGGTCTGCGCAGCTCCGAAACAACATTGGTATCGAGAACAAACATCAGGAAAAGTCGGGCACTTTTAATTTCAACCCACGAAACCGTGGCGGCTTGAATTCAAAATCCCCTCCCTTGGTTTGGGCAAGCGCCTCCAGCAACGTCATTTGCTTGCCGGTAAGCCGCTGATATTCCTCGATGCTCAACAGCACGTGCGCCGGACGGCCTCGATCCGTAATGATGACCGGGCCGCGCTTGGCCGCTTTTTTAGCACCGCTGGTGTCCTGATTGAACTCGCGGCTGGAGAGTGTTGTCATGCCCATGATAGTCTCCGCGTGAAAGTAGTTACGTTACTACATTTTGCATCCGCAATCAAGTTGATCGCGCCACGCATGGCAATGCGTGGAGGCGGACTGCACCGAATGCCGTTCATTGCGTCAACATGCGGCGCAATAGGGATTGCGCCCTACGCGCTCGCCCTCCCTATAAGCGATTTTATTACCATCCCAATTAACAATGCAGCCACTGATGCACCCACTTCGATAGGCAACACCCAGCCAAACAAAGCGACAGCCACAACTGGCAAAATTATGAGGAGCGGTTCAATCGATCGCGGCTTGAATTTAACAAGGAATGGTAGCAACAACCATGGAATCCAAGTGCACCACCAGTAATTTCTCCGCACAAGGGTAAAGAGGTACTTCGGGGTCATATGGACCGATTCCTTGTCGACTTTAGTGATGCGCTCTTTCATTTCTCGCTCAAATTTCTCTATCTCCTCTCGCGAATAAATTTGACCTGCCCGTATTTTTTCCTTGTCGACTGATCCGCTAGTAGTAACGGCAGGGCCCGGTAGAAAAACAGCCACGACAAACGTTAGGGTAATGGTTATCGCTGTAGCTATCATTCCGACGAGGAAAGATCGAAGTAACTTCATGGCAGCAACTCTAAGCATGGCAATCTCGTTCAGCCACGCTCCTTACACCCTCTCCAAAATATGCAAGCCCCGCACCCGATCCAGCAAATAAATCAACCCGCGATCATCCACCGTCACGTCGTTACTCTGCACGCGCGGGCAGCCCGGCGGCACGTCGGGCATGAAATAAGCGACCTCTTTCGGTGCATGCGGTTTGGCGACGTCGATGATGCGCAGGCCATGCGCGAACCACGCGACGGGGATTTCGGTGCCGGTGACTTTTTCGCACGGCTGATGGCAGCCGGTCATAACCGGTTGCGGCTCGTCGGGCATATCTTCCAACTGGAACGATGATATCGGCACCGGATTTTTTTCGTCACTGATGTCCACCACCCATAAAAACGCCGCCGGATACGGCGTGTCACAGCCTTCGAGGCGACCCACGTCTTCGTCGGACACCACCATGATGTCGCGGCCGCCGATCTTGAACGGCATTTTGAGACAGGTGTGCGTGGGCCACGGGAACGGCGGGCTCCAGTCTACGTGCGACACCAGTTTGGGTTTCGACATGTCTTCGATATCCAAAATCACAAAGCCGCCGTACCAATAACTCGTGTAGAGGCGATTGCCCTGGCGCAGCGGGTGATGGCATTTGTGATGCGAGCCTTTCCATGTGGGTTTTTCGCCGCCAGCCGTCCACTGGCCGGGCATATGCCAGCGGCCGACTTCCACCGGCTTGGCCGGGTTAATCAAATCGAGAATGACCACGATGTTGCCGACGTAGCCGTCCATCGTCGGCGAGATGTAGGCGTAACGGCCATCAAAATCAAAACGATGCACGCCACGCGCGTAATTGGCATTGCTCTTATCAGTCGCGTCCCAATTCGTGATGAGCTTGTGTTTGGCGGGATTGGAAATATCCCAGATCGACAAACCGCCGGTATAACCATCGGGCGGCGTCTCGCCTTTTAGCGCATGCGCGCCCAGCACTTCGCGGTTGGTAATCATGATGTCGCCCGCCACTCGCACCTTGTGCGAGTGCGTGCCGGGCGGCATGTTGATTTCGCCGATCTGCTTTGGATGCTTGGGGTCGGACACATCAATCACCAGCGTGCCCGCCGGGTTACGCATATTGCCGATGTAAGCCACATTGTTTTCCACCACCACCTGCCCGCCGCCCGCGCAGTCAAACCACGCCTGCTTGCCGAATTGATCGTGCGTGTGGCTGTGATCGTGCGCGCCCCCGGCCTGGCGAACATCTACGTAGGCGACTTCTCTTACCCCTTTGGCTTTGCTCATATTTCCTCCGTGTTAATCCAGCTTGATGTCCGCTTGCTTGATAACCTTCGCCCATTTGTCGCGCTCGGCACTGACGAACGTTGCGAATTGCCGTGGCGTGTTGCCCACCGGCTCGCAGCCTAACGCGATCAAACGATCCTGTGTTTCGGTGCTGCGTAAAACCTTCACGATGTCCGTGTTCAGGCGCGTGACGATTTCAGCCGGTGTGCGCGCGGGCGCGAGCCAACCGAACCAGCCGATCACTTCAAAACCGGGGAAGCCCGATTCCGCTACCGTCGGTATTTCAGGCGCGACGCGCGAGCGTTTCGCGCTGGTAATGGCCAGCGCGCGCACTTTGCCTGCCTTGACCTGCGGCGTCGCCACCAGCGCCAGACTGAACAGCGCCTGCACCTGCCCGCCGATCACCTCAGTCAGCGCGGGACCGCCGCCTTTATACGGTATATGCGCCAGCGGCATGCCCGAAACAATTTTGAATTGCTCCACTGCCAGATGCCCCGACGAGCCGTTGCCCGCCGAGGCAAAATTAATCGGCCGGGTTTTGCCCAGCGCGATTAATTCCTTCACCGAGGTTGCCGCCACCGACGGATGCACAATCAGAATATTCGGCACCGATATGCCGTGCGTGATGGCGGCGAAATCTTTCACCGGATCAAAGCGCACCTCGCGATACAAACTCGGATTGATCGCCACGCCCGCTGCTGCCAGCGCAAACGTGTAGCCGTCGGGCGCGGCGCGCGCGGCGGTCTCGTACGCGATGTTGCCATTGGCGCCGGGGCGATTGTCGATCACCACGGTTTGACCCAGCGATTCGGTAAGCTTGGGCGCCACCAGCCGCGCGAGCGTGTCTGCCGGGCCGCCAGGCGGCACCGCAACGATCATGCGGATGGGTTTAATCGGGTACGCCTGTCCTGAGCCTGTCGAAGCGGATTGCGCCGCGCCGGCTGCGGTAGACTGCGCGCGCACGGCTGTGGACAAATGCATCATCAACAGCGATAAAATTACATAACTATTTGTTTTTAAAATATTTTTCACACAAACCCCACTAAGCGCGTCTCAACCCGATGCCCCACCCTGCAGCATCGGTTTGTGCAAGTGATTATCTCACCGCGTTTGTGCGGGTGCTAAGATCGCGCGCGGAAACAAAGCAAAAAATGACCTTTCTCCCCAAGCACCGGCTATCACGCATCGCCGCTGCGCTCTGGCTGATGACGTGCGTGGCATTGTTGCTGGTGACGCTATCGAAACAAGATCTGCACGCGGATGAGCGCAGCGCGTTGACGCCATTGAGGCATCTGGTGCCGGTTTATTTTCTCGGATTTCCTTCCTCGCATCTTGCCGTCGTGGCCGCGAGTAAAATCAAGCTGGCTTTGTATTTGCGTGGCAAAGTCGCTCCGAGCCTGTTCTCCGAATGCATATCACTGTGGATAGGGATGGTAACGCTGGGTTACGTGCAATGGTTCATTTTGTTTCCCTGGGTTTCAGGCCGATGCTGGCAGGCATGCAACACGCTGTTCAATCGAAACGACAGAAGTAATTCATGACCCCCACGAATTTCCGGCAAGGCGTTGCGAAACGCTTTGTCGTGCTGACCGTGTTGCTGCTGATTGCAACCGTGTTTTCCGCGCTGGCGACACTGCACTGGTTTGCCGAACTGTTCAGCCACTTCACGCCGCACTATGCGGTGTTTGCGTTGTTTGGCCTGCTGGGGCTGGTGTTGCTGCGCCAGTGGCGGTGGGCTGCGCTTGCGCTTGCGCTGGCGCTGTGGAATGGCTATCCGGTAGCGCGCGCACTGATGCCGGCACAGACGGCCGAGGCAAACACCTCACGCAAATTCACCGTGTTTCATTTCAACGCTGGGCTGACCCACGAGCAACCACAGCGCATCGTGTCGTATCTGCAACGCCGCGCGAACGATATCGACGTGGTGGTTCTTCTCGAAGCCACCCCTGATTTCGACCTTGCGCTCGACGCCCTCAAGGAATTATTTCCGCATCAAATCCGGCATCTGGAAAATTCTCCGTTTGGCATTGCGATGTTGAGCAAACACGCGTTCGATTTCGGCGCGATCTCGCGTGAGCCGTCGAATGCATTTGCGCATATCGAAGCGACGATCAAGCTGCCCGGCCGCGATACGCCACTGGCGCTGTATGCCATCCACGCCCCGCCGCCGATTTCCGGCGACATGGCCGAGGCGCGCAACCGAAAATTCGAGTACGTCGCACGCAAGGCAGCAGCGCAGCCGCAGGCGACGCCCGTGGTGGTGGGTGACTTTAACCTCACCCCGTGGTCGCCGTATTTTCAACGCTTCATCACGGGCAGCGGCCTGCGCGATGCGCGCCGCCCGCGCCGCTTCGATCACACCTGGCCGGTCACGTTCGACAACGCGCACATCGGCATCGCCATCGACCACAGCTTTGCGCATCCGTCGCTGCCGTTGGTGGAACGCATCATCGGCCCCGACCTGGGCTCCGATCACCTGCCGGTAACAGTAACGTTCGGCTATTAAACAGGAACCTCAACCATGCAAATCGGCTTTATCGGCCTCGGCGCGATGGGCGCCATCATCGTGCCGCGTTTGATGGCGGCGGGTCACACCGTCACCGGCTGGAATCGCTCGCGCGACAAGGCCGAAGCGCTCATCCAGGACGGCATGCGCTGGGCCGCCACGCCGCGTGAGCTGGCCGCTGCTTCGGAAATCGTATTCTCCATCGTCACCGACGCGGATGCGGTCAAGGCCGTGGCGCTTGGCCCCGACGGCATTATCGCGGGGCTAAAAAAGGGCGGCGTCTATCTCGACATGAGCACCATCGCGCCCGAACCGAGCCGCGCGGTCGCCGCTGAATTCGCCAAGGCCGGCCTCGTTATGCTCGACGCGCCGATCTCCGGCAGCCCGGTGACGTTGATTCAAGGCAATGCTTCCATCATGGTTGGCGGCGACAAAGCCGCGTACGAACGCGTGCTGCCGGTGCTGCTCGCCATCGGGCCGAAATCCACTTACATCGGCGGCAATGGGCTTGCGGTGCAGATGAAGCTGTCGGTGAATTCGCTGCTGATGATCGAAGTAATCGCGTTTGGCGAAGCGGTAGCGCTGGCCGAAAAAGGCGGCGTGTCGCGCGAGATCGCGGTGGACGCCATTCTCAAAAGTGTGGCCGCCTCACCCGTGCTGGGCTATCGCGGGCCGTTCATCCTTGAAGGTAAAATGCCTGCCGTGCCGCTGGCGGACGTAACGCTGCAACAAAAAGACATGCTGCTGGTGCTCGAACAGGGGCGCAAGTTAGGCTCACCCACGCCGCTGGCCGCGGCGGCCAATGAAATGATGAACGCGTGTCGTGGTTTGGGACTGGATCATCACGATTTTGTGGTCGCGCATCAGGCTTATCGAAAACTCGGAGGACAAAAATGAAACCCGATCAATACACCACATTGAAGCCCTACAAAACCAGTCTGAACGAAACGCCCAAGGTCGGCGGCCTCAAAGAAAAAGACGGCTGGGTCAACATGCAGGTGCAGTTTCTGATTAACCAGAAAACCTGCAACTCCGACAAGCTGCTGGTAGGCTGGACCGTGCTGCCGCCCGGCGCGCAACACGATCAGCATCGCCATTTCAATTGCGACGAATTCTGGATCGTCATCGAAGGCAGCGGCGTGATGTACGGCGAGAACGGCGAAGAAATTCCGTCCAGTAAGGGCGACGTGGTATTCACGCCACGCGGACACTGGCATGGCTTCAAAAACAATTCTACCGAAGACGTGGTGCTGGCATGGGGCTGGAGCGGCGCGGGCTCGCTGGAAGCAGCGGGATATGAATCCATGGAAGGCGGGCGCACGCATTGAGTCAGCGAATGACTGACCCTCGCATCACCCGCGGCCTGACCGCGCAGCTTGCGCAGCGGCGCGCCCGCATCCATGCCGGCGAAAAGCCGCTGGGCTGGAAAGTCGGTTTCGGCGCGCCGGCCGCGATGAAAATGCTGAACATCGACGCGCCGTTAATTGGCTACCTGATGCACAGCACGCTACTGGCGGACGGCGCAACCGTTTCGCTCGCGCGCTGGCAAAAGCCCGCCGCCGAAGCCGAGATCGCCGTACACATGGCGCGCGACCTCGATGCCCATGCCGATCGCACATCCAACGAGCAAGCCATCGCCGGTATCGGCCCCGCCATCGAACTGGCCGACGTGACGTTCACGCCGGACGACGTGGAAAAAATACTTGCCGGCAATATTTATCAGCGCCATGTCATTCTCGGCGCGTGCGACATGTCACGTGCGGGCGCGGCGCTTGATGGCCTGCGCGCCCGTGTAACCCGTAACAAAACAGAAATCGCCAACACCACCGATCCGCAAGCCGCCACCGGCGAAATCATTGCCATCGTCGGCCACGTCGCCACTATCCTCGCCGCACACGGTGAACGCTTGCGCGCGGGCGACGTCATTATTACCGGTTCAATTACGCCGCCGCTGTTTGTCACCGCAGGCGAGTCGCTGGAATTTTTTCTCGAACCGGTTGGTTCATTAAGCGTCTGCTTCGACGCTATCAATCCAGCTTGACACCCGCATCTTTGATCACTTTCGCCCAGCGCTCAAAATCGCGTCTTATGGTCTCGGAAAACTCGCGCGGCGTGCCCGATGCCGCGGTCGAACCCAGGCTCGCAAAACGCTCGCGTATATCCTTGCGCTCGAGTATGCGCACAGTCTCCGCGTTGAGCCGCTTGACGATGGCCTCCGGCGTGCCGGCGGGCGCGAGCAAGCCGTACCAACTCGACGCTTCATAGCCGCGCACCCCGGCTTCCGCCACCGTGGGCAAATCCGGAGCGAGCGCGGAGCGATTCGCCGTAGTCACCGCAAGCGCTCTTACTTTACCGCCTTTCAGATGCGGCGCTGCCACGGGCATATCGCAGAACATCAGCTCCACTTCGCCGCTGAGCAATGCGACCAACGCGGGCGCGGCGCCTTTGTACGGCACGTGCGTAAGATCGGTTTTTGCCGCCGCGCGAAACAGCTCCCCCGCCAGATGCGCCGGTGTGCCCTGCCCCGCCGACGAATATCTGGCCGGCGCACTTCGCCTGGCGAGCCACGCCATCAATTCACTCACTGAATTCGCGGCAACGCCCGGATGCACCAACAACACGTACGGGCTGGCCGCCACCATCGAAATCGGCGCGTAATCGCGAAACACATCGTAGGTCAGCGATTTATACAAACTGGGGGCGATGACATGCGGGCCGTTTGCTGTCATTAACAAGGTGTAGCCGTCGGCACTCGCTTTGGCGCCGAGCGCGTTGCCGATAGTGCCGCCCGCGCCGGGCCGGTTATCAACGACAATGGTTTGACCCAGCGCTTCGGACAACGGCCCTGCCACCACGCGTGACGCGATGTCAGTGCCGCCACCCGCGGCGAATCCGACGATGACGCGTATCGATTTGTCGGGATAGCGCTGTGCGTATACTTGCGCGTGCGTGAGCGTCGCCTGCAGCAAACCCAACGCGCCTGCCGCGATCAGTTTTCGCATCACTCGATTCCATTAAAAACTGTTTAAAAACAAATACTTAAACTAACTCTTGAGTATCGCTACTGCGGCTTAAGGCCCAACTGATCGATCAACCGGCCCCAGCGCGCACTTTCGGATTTAATCATCACGGCAAACTGTTCCGCCCTGCGTCGCCACCGTCTCGGCGCCCAGGTGTATGGTTGACCCCAACCCGGACGACGAGAAACTGCACGCACGCCGCCGCCGCCGCCGTGCAGATCAAAATGCTACTCCGGTCGCGCTCCCGATGCTTTGATGATCTTGCCCATCTTCTCAATCTCGCTGCGCACGAAGCGCGCGAATTCTTCGGGCGTGGCGCCGCCTGCTTCTATGCCCTGATTCGCCAGTTGTTGTTTGACGTCAGGGTTGGCCAGCGCCTTCACAATCGCGCCATTGAGCTTTTCGATAATGTCGCGCGGCACTTTAATCGGCGCATGCATGCCGTACCAGGTGTCGAACTCGTAATCCTTCACGCCCGCTTCCGCCAACGTCGGCAGGTTAGGCAAAAACACCGACCGCTTTTTGCCGGAGGTGGCCAGCGCGGTCAGCCGCTTGGCGTTGATAAACGGCATGGTGCCGGGCAAGGCGGAAATCATCACCTGCGTTTGCCCAGCGACCATATCGGTTAGCGCGGGCGCCGTGCCTTTGTAGGGGATATGCACAATCGCTGCGCCCGTCGACAATCGGAAATATTCCATCGCCAGATGCGACGTGCCGCCGCCGCCGGTACTCGCATAGTTCAACGCATCGGGTTTCGATTTCGCCAGCGCGATCAGATCCTTGGTGTTTTTCACCGGCAGCGTGGGATGCACCACCAGTGTGTTGGTGGTCACCCCCACCAGCGCCACCTGCGCAAAATCGCGCACCGCGTCGTACGGCAGCTTCGGATACAACGTTTGATTGATAGCGATGGCGTTGTGTATCACCATCAGCGTGTAGCCGTCAGGGGCTGATTTCGCCACCATGTCGGTGCCGACCGTGCTGCCCGCACCGGGGCGATTCTCCACGATCACGCTTTGCTTGAACGCTTCGGTCAGGCGTTGCGCGATAAAGCGCGCGGAGATGTCGTTGCCCCCGCCCGGTGTGAACGGCACGATCACGCGTATGGTTTTAGTCGGGTAAGTTTGGGCGCAAACGGTTGTGACCATGCACGGCATTATGACCGCTGCGAAGATCAGTTTCACATTCAATTTCATGGGGTTCTTTCAGAGGGAATTCAGAGAGAAAACGATGCGGCATGCTACCATAGCGCGTCTACTTTCCGCGCCTGTGAGTGCTTCGTGATGCGCCCCTTGTCTGGTATCAAAGTCATCGAGTTTTGTCAGGTGCTGGCTGGCCCCTTCTGCGGCTGCCTGCTCGCCGACATGGGCGCGGATGTCATCAAAGTCGAGCCGCCCGATGGCGATCTGATGCGCGCGTGGCCGCCGATGGTCGGCGATTACAGCCAGTATTTTGCGTCGGTCAATCGCAACAAGCGTTCGGTCGTACTTGATCTGAAAACAACGGACGGTTTGGCCAACGCACGCAAACTCGCCTTGTCGGGTGACGTGGTGATCGAAAACTTTCGTCCCGGCGTGATGGCGAAATTCGGCCTTGACGCTGCCTCGCTGATGAAAGAAAAACCGTCGCTGGTGTATTGCTCGGTCTCCGCCTATGGCCAAACCGGCCCGCGCGCGAAGGAAGGCGGCTTCGACATGACCTTGCAGGCGATGAGCGGTGCGATGAGTGTCACCGGCGATGCCGATGGCCGCCCGGCGAAATGCGGCATCCCCATTGCGGATTTCACCACCGGTTTGTATGCGGCGTTTTCGGTGGTGGCGTCGCTTAACAAGGTGGCGCGCAAGCTCGACAACGGCGCGGGCGCCTGTGGTGATTACATCGACGTGTCGATGTTGGGCAGCATGCTGGGCATCGCCAATCTGCAAACCAGCGAGTTGTTCGGCACCGGCCGCGATCCGGTGCGGCTGGGCTCCGCGCATCCGATGAACGCGCCATACGCGGGCTTTCGCTGCCGTGATGGCGACATCGCACTCGCTGCGGGCACCAACAAACTGTGGGAAGCGGCCTGCGATGGCATCGATCGCAGCGATTTGATCGCCGACCCGCGCTTTGCCACACCAACACTGCGCGCCAAACACCAGAACGCGTTGCGTGACTTGCTCGAACAGACGTTCGCAAATTTCGATTGCGCGCAGTTGCTCAACATTTTTCGCGAACGCGGCGTGCCGTGCGCGCCGATCAACACCTATTCACAGGTACTGGCCGATCCGCAGGTCGCGCATATGCAATGGGTGGAGCCGATCACGCTGCCCGGCAACCTGACGAGTAAAACCGTCATCTCACCGCAACGCATCTCGGGTGAGCGCCTCGGCGTCTATCGCAACCCGCCCGCGCTGGGCGAACACACTGCCGAAATTATAAAAAAACTTGTTTAAAAACAAATACTTACAATTAATATTTCATCAATGAGCGACGACCTCCTCCGCCACCACGACGGCCACCTCACGCGGCTGACGCTCAACCGCCCGGGCAAGGCCAACGCGCTATCGGCATCGCTGGTCGAAGCGCTGCTCGACGCGGTGGATTACGCGCAGGGCGACGGCACGCGCCTGCTGGTGCTGGACGGCGCAGGCCATCATTTTTGCGCGGGCTTTGATTTCACCGGCTATCAGGATCAAAGCGAAGGCGATCTCGCCTTGCGCTTGATCCGCATTGAAACCTTGTTGCAGACGCTGCATCACGCGCCGTTTGAAACGCTGGCGCTGGCGCACGGCAAAATATTCGGCGCCAGCGCCGATCTGGTGGCGGCATGCGGCATTCGCGTTGCCGCGCCGGGCACCACGTTTCGCATGCCCGGACTGCGCTTTGGCGTGGTGCTGGGCACGCGCCGCCTGGCGCATCGCGTCGGTGCGGATCATGCGCGCTCGATACTGTCGGCATCACGCACGTTCGGCGCCGACGAAGCGCTGGGCATCAACTTCATCACCGAGATCGGCGAGCAACCGCAGTGGGGCGCCATCGTGCAGCGCGTACAGAGTTACTGCGAACAACTCACACCGGCCGCTGCAGCCGCGCTGCACCGCCAAACCACGCCCGACACCCGCGCCGATGACATGCACGCGCTGGCGCGTTCCGTCAGCGTGCCGGGCATCAAAGAACGTATTCGCTTTTTTCGCGAACAATCGTGAAAACTCGTGAAAATACTTGAACAAAAAATAACAGGATAACCATGCAAAGCATGAACGTGATTGAAATCAGTAAACCCGGTGGCCCCGACGTGCTCGCGCTGGCACAGCGCCCCGTTCCCACCCCGAAAGCAGGCGAAGTGTTGGTCAAAGTCGCCGCCACCGGCGTCAACGGCCCGGACATGATGCAACGCAAAGGGTTGTATCCCGCGCCCGCCGGCGCATCCGATCTTCTGGGGTTGGAAATCTCCGGCGTCGTCACCGCCGTGGGCGAAGGCGTCACGCGCTGGAAAATCGGCGACGCACTCTGCGGCCTGACCAACGGCGGCGGTTATGCCGAGTACTGTTTGATCGACGCCAACCATTGCCTGCCGATACCGAAAGGCGTTTCGCTGATCGATGCCGCCGGGTTGCCCGAGACTTTTTTCACCGTATGGAGCAACGTATTCATCGGCGCGCAACTGAAGGCCGGCGAAACGTTTCTGGTGCATGGCGGCGCCGGCGGCATCGGCACCACCTGCATTCAGCTCGGCAAAGCCTTCGGCGCCAAAGTGATCGCCACCGACAGTCCCGATGCGCGCTGCCAGCTCTGCCGCGATCTGGGCGCGGATCGCGTGATCGATTACAAGCAGGAGGATTTCGTGGAGGTGGTGCGCACCGAGGGCGGCGCGAATGTGATTCTCGATATCGTTGGCGGCCCCAACATCGAAAAGAACATCAAAGCAGCCTCGCCCGACGCGCGCCTCATTCAACTGGCCTTCGCCGCCGGCTCCAAAGTCGAAATCAATTTGATGCCCATCATGTTAAAGCGCCTTACCTATACAGGTTCTACGCTGCGCACACGGCCGGTGGCGTTCAAAACGCGCGTGGCGCACGAACTGGAAGCGCAAGTGTGGCCGCTGATCGAAGCGGGGAAAATCCGCGTGGTCACCGGGCGCACCCTGCCGCTGGCGCAGGCGACCGAATCCCACGCGCTGATGGAGTCAGCCGGCCACACCGGGAAAATACTGCTGACGCTGTAGCCGGTCACCGCTGCAAAGCTACGACGCTACGCGGCTTTCGGCCTCAGCGCGTTGTTCCGCGCGTCGACCAGGGTATCGGGCGGCGTGCGGCGCAACAGCGACACATCGTGCTTTTCAGTGATCTGCTGCGCATGGCTGATATTTTTCTCGAGTTCGCTTAAGTACAGGTTGTGCCCTTTAAAGTGTTGTTCGAGATAGACATAGTAGCTGCCCAGATCCTGCTGCAATCGCTTGGTGGCGCCCTTATAGAATCCCGCGGTTTTGTAGATCAGATCGGAGGCGGAGCCAAAAATCACGATCTCCCTCCCGTCTTTGTCCACCTTGCGCGCGATGCCGCCCAGCACGAACTCCGGAAACAGCCGGTCGTGGCATTTTTCCAGATAGCAGCGGTCGGCCATCTGCGCGAGAATATCCGCGCTGCCGAGCAGGCTGCCGACCAGTTGGAAATGGGGCGCAATGCGAATGCTGCTCACAGGCACTTCATAGCCGGTGAAATGCAGCATGCGCGCCGCCTCGCTCGCGTCGTCACGCAGTCCAATCTGCGGTAAATACGATTCCAGAAAGGTCACGCCGCGGCCGACGTGGGTAACCGTGTATTCCGCGCCATTTTTGTGGCGCGTATCGCGCATATGCCGGAGATAACCGACATCATGGTAGAGCGCGGCAACCACACCCAACTCAAACATGCGCTGATCCAGCCGCGTGTCATTGGTCGCGCGCTTGCAGCCATCCATCAGGCGTGCCATGGCCAGCGTGACATCCAGCACATGCTGAATATCGTGATAATCCGTGTCGCAGGCGTGATAGTTGGGGTTCTCGCCGCGATACAGACTGACGATATCGCCAAACGCCCGCATTACAACCGCATCGGGATCCCGCTGGTACAGCGCTTTGTAGATGCCGCAAACCGCGTCCGCCACCTGAACATGATCGGTGGTATTGATTTGGTCAGTCACGTCAAACTCATTGCGGCGATAGGTGGCCATGATTGCCCAAGTTTGTGAGTTAGTACGGTATTGCGCACGGAGAATTGGTAGATTTTAGGAGTTTAACTATAATGGTTGGCAGTGTGCAATGGCCGGATGGTTTTGGTCAGACGGCGCTTGCGCAGCAAGGCAATGTACAGTGATAGGCGTTAACGCCCATAGCAGTCTTGTTAGTGTGTTGTGTCTGGTACATCGCCCTGAATAAATCGAGATAAACTGATGATCTACCATCCCCAGACCATTTTCACCCGCACCACCAAGGGCATCCGCGAGGCGCGCAGCACCAAACTCCCACGCGAACTGAGCCGGGTTTTTACTGCGGTGGACGGCAAGTCCGCGGTCAGCGAGCTTGTCGGAAAATCAGGCATCGCCGAGGGCCATTGCCATCTGGCGCTCGATCAACTGGTTACCGAAGGCTATATTCGAATTTTTTCAGCGCCGGGCATGTCAGCCTCGGTTGCCGCACACGCGTCAGCCGATGCTCTGGCAATTACCGGAAAACTGCCTTCAGCCAACATCCCGGGCAAAGCACCAGCGCCTGCTGCATCGGATGCCACGATTGAAATAATCGACGAAGGCGACGAACTTGACTTCACCTCCGCTGACGTCGTTGCCAAGGTCAATGCCGAAGCCACCGTACGGGCGAAGTCCGAAAACGAAGCGCGGGCGCGGGCTGAAGTCGCCGCCAAAGGCGCTGCGGAAGCGAAAGTAAAACAGGATACTGAAAACCGCGCGCGCGTGGCGGCGGAAGCCCGCGCCAAGTCCGAGGCTGAAGCACGCGCGCGAGCGGAAACCGAGGCCAAGTCACGCGCCGAAGCCGCGATAAAGGCCACCGCCGAAGCCAAGGCCGCCGAGGGTTCCAAGGCACGCGCCGAAGCCGAGGCGCGTGCGCGCGTCGCGATGGAAGCCAAGGTCAAAGCCGAGACCGAGGCCAAAGCCCGCGCCGCGGCCGAAGCGCGCGCGCGCGCCGAAGCGATGGTCAATGCGCGCGGCGAAGCGGAAGCCAAAGCCAAAGCCGATTCCGAGCAGCGCGCGGAATTCGAAGCCCGCGCGCATGCCGACGCTGAAGGCCGGGTGCGTATCGCGCTTGAAGCGCAAATGAAAGCCATGTCCGATGCGCTGGAGCAGGCGAAGAAGATTGCCACCGATGAGGCCGCCAAGCGCGTGCAAATGGAAGCCGAAATAGCCACGCGCGCCGAAGCTGAACGCAAGGCGCGCGAAGAAGTCGACGCCCGCGCCAAGGCCGCTGACCAAGCCATCGCCCAAGCGCGCGTTATGGCGGAAGAAGCTGCGCGCGCCAAAGCCGAAGCGGAAATGCTGGCCACAAAAGACATCGGCATCGGGCAGGCAAAGGTGCAGCAAGCGATGAAGGCGCTGGAAGAAGCGAAAGCACACGCCGTCGCCGAGGCCGAAGCCAAGGCGCGCGCCGAAGCACGCGTGCTCATGGAGGAGGAACTCCGCCGCCGGCAGGTGCAGGAGAGCGGCATACGTGAGCAAGCCGAAGCGCAAGCGCGCGACGCCGCCGAGACCCAGGCGCGCGAAGAAGTGCGCGTGCTGATGGAGCAGGCGCGGCAAGCCAAGACGGGCGCCGAAGCCAGCGCCGCGTCCGAGCGCGCAGCGCGCGAGGAAAGCGAGGCGCGCCTGCAAGCCCAGATCACGGAAATGCAAGCGCAGGCCGCACGCTTGCAAGCCGAGGCAGCCACCAAGTCAGACGAAGACCGCAAGGCGCGCGAACAGGCCGAGGCAACGGCGCGCGCAGCGGAAGCCGAGGCCGAAGAAGCCCGCAAGCAACACGCGGCAGCGATGCAGCAGGCGCGCGCGGAGGCCGAGCAGAAAGCCCGCGCCGAAGTCGCAGTCATGATGGCCAATGAAAGAAAGGCACGCGAAGCAGCGCAAGCCCAAGCCGCCGCAGATAAAATCGCGCACGAACAGGCGGAGCGCAAGGCGATGCAGGGCCTCGCCGTGAAAATCTCCACCGAGCGCAAGGCACGCGAGCACGCCGAACAGCAGGCACAAGCCGCGCGGCAGGCACACGAAGCCGCCGAGCAACGCGCGCTGGCAGCCGCCTCCGGCAATCCCGAGGAATTGCGCCAGGCGCGTGAACAGGCCGAGCTTTCCTCGCGCGCCGCAGACGAGGCCATGGCGTTCGCCACCTCTGTCGCGGAACAAGCGGCGCAAGCGAAGACCGCAGCGGAAGCCGCGCTCAAAGTCGAGCAGGAAGCGCGCCTCGTCGCCGAACGGCGCGCCAAAGAGGAAGCGCTGCAACGCATTCTGAATGAACAACAATCGGACGAACGCGCGGAATCCAATGTACAGGCGCTGGTGGCGCGGGAACTGAAGACGCGCGAGAAAGCTGAACGCGCCGCAGATGCCACGGCACGCGCCGCGGCCGAAGCGCGCGCCCGAGCTTCGGCAGTGGAGCGCAAGGAACGTGTGGCAGCGAACGCCGCAGCAGCGGGAGACGCCACGCCTGCGCGCAAGAAAAAAAACTGGCTGGTGATCGGCGCGATCAGCGCAGTTGTTGTTATCGTTGCGTTTCTGGGACTGTTGCCCTTCATCCCGCTGTCGGGCTACGTGCCTGGTGTGCAGGCGCTGATGACCAAGCGCCTGGGCCAACCCGTCACCATCGCCAGCATGCGTTATGAATTGTATCCGGCGTCGCAGCTTATCCTTCAAGGCGTCAACATCGGCAAGGTCCAGGAAGTCAAAATCGACACGCTGGTGGTGCCGGTCGGGCCCATCGGCCTGGTCAGCGGCACGCGCAGCTTTGATTCGGTCGAAGCCAATCGCGTCACCCTGGATCAAGGCGCACTCGGCATTGTTTCCGCCTGGACGCAAGTGCAGCAGGGCGAACCCGTGCTGCAGGTGCCGCGCGTCAAGCTCAAGGCCGTCAAACTGGCGAGCCGCGGGGTGGAGCTCCCGCAGTTTGACGTTGATGCATCCATCGGCGCAAAGGGCGAATTGCGCAAAGCCACCTTCACTGTGGGCACAGCACGTTTCGATGTCACACCCAAAGACAAAACCTGGGAGGTGACGCTGAGCGCAAGCGGCTGGAAACCTTTTATCGGACCCGCGGTTGAATTCGATGACATCGAAGCCACCGCCGTTGTTGAAGGCAATCAGGCGACCGTCAGTCAATACAAAGGACGCATCGGTGGCGGCGCGATTAGCGGGCAGGGCAAAATCAGTTGGAACAACGCCATTCAGGCCAGTGGCAATATCAAACTTGAAAACGGCAGGCTGAATACCCTGATGCCGTTCTTCACCCGCGATTTCACGGCCAGCGGCACGCTCGGGCTGAACGCAACTTACACGATGTCAGGCGCCACGGTGCCAACGCTGTTCGACGCCGCGCGGCTGGACGGCACGTTCAGTATCGTCGGCGGAGAGTTCAACAATGTGGATGTGACGCGCGCCTTGCAAGCGGCAAAAGCCACGGGACTGCGCGGCGGCAAGACCCGATTTGAAAATCTCACCGGCGCGGTGCATGTCAGCGGCAATCAGTACAGCTACCGGCAGTTACAGCTCTCGCATGGCGCCATGAACGCGTCAGGCAACGTCGAAGTCAGCGGCGGCGCGTTATCGGGCCGCATCAACGCGGAGGTCGGCAGCAAGGGCGTGGTGGTCGCGCGCGGGGGTTTAAGCCCCAGCGGCACCTTGAAAGATCCGGTGTTGCGCCCGTAGGCAGACCCTTCCCCCAAAAAAAACGGCACGCCCGAAAGCGTGCCTTTTTTTGCAACTGCGCCTCAATCAGACGGCCCGGCGCAGTGCCTCGATACGCTCGTCCAGCGGCGGGTGCGTCATGAACAGTTTGCTGAACGCGTTGCCACCCGAAATGCCGAACGCCGCCACGGATTTGGGCAGTGCGGCTTGCTCGTGATTCAACTTCAGCCGCTCCAGTGCCGCGATCATTTTGTGCTTGCCGGCCAGACTCGCGCCACCCGCGTCGGCATGAAACTCGCGATGGCGGCTAAACCACATCACGATCATGTTAGCGAGTATGCCCAGCACGACTTGCGCAATCATCGACACGATGAAAAATGCCGGCCCTTCGCCGCGCTCTACCTTGAATATCACACGATCCACCACGTAACCGATAATGCGCGAGAAGAAAATCACGAAGGTATTGACCACGCCCTGAATCAGCGTGAGAGTAATCATGTCGCCATTGGCAACGTGGCTGATTTCATGCGCCAGCACCGCTTCGGCTTCGTCCTGCGTCATGTTGTTCATCAGGCCCGTGCTCACCGCCACCAATGCGCTATTGCGGTTCCAGCCGGTGGCGAACGCGTTGATCTCGGGCGAATCGTACATCGCCACTTCCGGCATGCCGATCCCGGCCTGCTGAGCCTGACGCTGTACCGTGTTAAACAGCCATTGCTCGGTGGCATTCGACGGCGCGTCAATCACGTGCGCACCAACCGAACGTTTCGCCATCCATTTCGACATCAGCAACGAAATCAGCGAACCGGCGAAGCCAATCACTGCCGACATAATCAACAGCGCAGTGAAATTGATGCCGCCGGACTCATTCAGGATTTTATCCACGCCCAGCAAACGCAGCGTGACGTTGATAACCACCAGGATCGCCAAGTTCGTCATCAAAAACAGAAATACGCGTTTCATAAACTAGTTTTCCTCTTGTACGTGACCATGGGCACCATGGACAGAGTGTGCATTAGATGGGGGCACGGCGGTGTAGTTCAATACCCCACACGTTCACCACCGCTCCTTCTCAAATATATCATAAGTATTTGTTTTTATTGATTTTTTTAAAATTATCGGTAGCGCCCCACAAAATCGAGCAAAGCCGTCAGCACGTTGGCGCCGTTCTGCTGGGGCGGCAGCACATTCCAGAATTCCGCGTTCGGCATCAACTCTTTCAATGCCCACGCCGACGAGGTGGAATGCGACGCGTCAGCGCCAGGCAGTATCAGCGCGGGCGTCTTGATGTTCAGCAGTTGCTCGCCGCTGGCGCCCGATGGCATGGTGTCGCCATACAACGCATCGCGGCTTTGCGCGCACAGATCGAGATATTTCGCCACCTCCAGCTTCACATACGCTGCGGTGAACGCGGGGTCGGACGCATTTTGCGCCGCCCACGGCCCGGCCTCGGGATCCAGCCAGAAATTTTTGCCGGCAGGCCCGCGCGCTGCCGCCGCAGCCAGACCCTTGGTACCATTAGCACGCACAAATGCGATATGCCGGTCATAAAAACCACGGCCCTTCTGCATCCACAGATAGCCGCCCACCGGCCAATGCAGCAACAATCCGGCGCAGCGTTCCGGCCGCAGCACCGCCATCGCCGCCGCCACTGAAACGCCCATGCAGCCGCCAACGATCCACGACTTTTGCACGCCGAGATGGTCAAGGATCGCATGGCCTTGCGTCGCGAACGCTTCCCAGGTGAGTTTTTCGACGCGCCCGCCGGACAAGCCCGCTTCACGCCGGTCATAGGCAATGACCGTGAACGATTTTGATAACGTGTTGATTGAATCCATTTCCTTCCACACGCCGCCACGCGTCCAGCTTTCGATGGTGGAATTGAAGCCGCCCGGCGCGAGCATCAGCAAATGCGGCCCGCTGCCCTGCACGTGATAATTGACTTTGAGGCCGTCGATAATGGCGGTTGGCATGGTCTGTTCTCCCGTTACAATTTTTGATCGAACAATTCTACCGCAGCGCTTCCACCAGCGGCGCAATGGCATTGGCGTAATACGCCAGCAACGCGCGCTCGTCGTCGACCGCAACAAACAAACCGTCTTGCTCACGCACGATGCGCCGCAACGTCAGCATGCGCAGTCCAACACCAATAGCGTAGTCCAGATCGCTGCGCGGCACGTACACATGCGCGCCGCTGGCTTCGAGCTTGCCCGCGAGATCATTTGCCTTGATCTTCAAATCAATTTCCGCCAGCGGCTGCCCCTGACTTTGCACAAACACGGTAGCCACCAGCGACACCGGCAATACCGGAATGACATCGCGTATTGCGTCCATCAGCGCACCGCCTACCCGCGCCACGGCGCCATGCCTCGCGTCGTCGTCAAGCACCCGGAAATCCACGCCGCTACGCGCCGCATAGTCACGCATCGACAACGGCCGCCCGAAAGTCACGCACGCATAGCCATAGCGAAACCAGCGCCCGTTCGCCATCAGCCATGCGTTGTGCGCAAAAAATGACAGAATAGTGGCAATCGCCGAAAAAAACCCACGCTTCGGCAACGTGGTGTCCAGCTTGCGCAGCAGAGTTCGATCTTCGAGCACGCGGTCGTAATTGATGCCCACCGGTATGAACACCAGGTCGCGCTCAGCCGCCGGATTAAATGATTTGAGCATGTAATCCAGCAGGCCCAGCTTGGGTGCGCGCAATTTACCGTCGGCGGACAAACCGCCTTCGGGATACACCGCCTGCGGCACGCCGCCTTCGGTCGCCATCTGCACATAGCGCTGCAACACCGTGCGATACAGCGCGTCGCCGGAATTGCGGCGCACGAAATACGCCCCCATCGAACGAATCAAACTTTGCAATGGCCAAATGCGCGCCCACTCTCCCACCGCGTACGACAGCGCCGTGCGCTCGGCCGCCAGAAACGCCACCAGCACGTAATCCATATTGCTGCGGTGATTCATCACGAACACCACGGATGAGCGCGGATTGATCGCCGCCAGCGCCTCGCTGTCGGTATACCCCAGCCGCACGCGGTAGAGCCAGCGCGCATAGTACTTGGCAATGCGATAACCCCAGCGAAAGTACGCATACGCATTGAACGACGGCACAATCTCGCGCGCGAAGGCCTCGACGCGCACCAGTGCTTCGGTACGCAGCAAATGCTGCGCTGCGCAATATTCCGTGACAGCCGCCTGCACTTTTTCATCGTGAAGCAAGCGGTCGATCAGTACCTGACGGCGCGTGAGCTTGAACTCGGGAATCTCGATGTTAAAGCGGGTGTTGACCTCATCAATCACCCGATTCATTTTGCGCCGGAAATACCAGCGCACGCCCGGCAGCAGAAAAAACTGCACCACGGCAGCCAGAGCCAGCACGCACAGCAGCGCCGCCATCCACAACGGCAGTGTCACGGATTCATTCATGCCGGGTCGCTCATCGCGGCTATCATAGCGCACCGATACCACGGCACCCGTCTATCGAATCGGCATAGACCCAGCCGACTTGCCGGCGCGGACGAGCCTTGCAACATAGCTACCCGATCTACTGTAACCATCTGTTTTTATTGGTATTTTTATATTTCGACATTTCGAACGGATATTGTCAGAAATTTTATCGCGAGAATTCCGGCGAATAATTTACAATCGCACGGTTTGCCGCCACCCAAGAAACAATGAACAGCAAGTTTATTTTCGATCCCGACCTGTCGACCGACGAACTGCGTGGCTTTACGCGCACCATTGCTGAAATCGAATGGCTGCTGTTGATCCTGGTGCTGATTTTTCAGTTGGTGCTGTCGCCCGATCAGATCGCGTCCGCCGCGCTCGCGATGGCAATGTTCTTCTATACCGCGTTCGTGCTGATGTTCCGCTACGTCAATTTCTACCGGCGCGAAACCTACTGGAAACTCGCCATAGAGACGGGCATGATGATCGTGTTCATCACCTGGGTGCTGGTCTATACCGGTCGACTGTCGAGCCCGCTGGTCAATCTGTACCTGCTGGTGGTGATTACCAGTTCGCTGACCCTGGGCCGTAGCGCCACCATACTCGCGATGATCATCATCGGCGGCTGTTATGTATGGCTGGGATACCCGGCAAAACACAATTCGCCGTTCCCATCGGTGAGCGCCGAGTTTGTCGCGCAATTCGCACCGATGCTGCTGGTAGCCTACATCACCACCATGCTATCTGCGGATACCCGGCGTGCCATGGCCCATGTCAAAACGCTATCGGAAACCGATGAACTCACCGGCACGCTGAACCGCCGCGCTTTTCTGACGCTGGCGGCCCGCGCGTACAGCCAGGCACAGCGCTTTGACCGCAAATTCAGCGTGCTGATGATCGACTCCGACAGCCTGAAGCAAATCAACGATGCCTACGGCCACGAGGCCGGTGATGATCTGCTCAGAACCATGGTGAAAAAAATACAGGATGAATTGCGCCAGGCGGATCTGCTGTCGCGCTATGGCGGCGACGAGTTCGTGGTGCTGCTGCCGGATACCGACAGCCAAGGCGCGCAGCTCACGGCCGAGCGCATCCGCGAGCACATCGCGGCGGCGTCCCTGCACGTTGGCTCGTCGCGCGCGCCCATCAGCGCCAGCATGGGTGTCGCCACTTATCCCGATAACGGTCTGGATTTCGACCGCGTGTTCGATGCCGCCGACAGCGCCATGTATGCCAGCAAGTCGAACGGCAAGAACAAAGTCACGGTGGCTCAACCCGCGTCACGGCGCGCCGCCTGAGCCTGAAATAGGCCGTATTCTCGTAGAACGATAATTGATTGTTGGCAGGCCACCAGCCCGGCACGCCGAGCAGCGGCACGGGTGCGAGCTCGCGCGTGGCTTGGAACAGCGTGGTGTCAGCGATACGCGATGCCAGCGCTTCATCGATAAAATCCCGCTGCCGCACCAGCGGCAACGCGTGAAAGTCAGGCTCGACATCAATCAGCACGCCGTGTCCGGTAATACCGACGAAAGGCTGTAACGCCTTTTCGTACAACCCATGCCCGAACACCAGCCAGTGCATACGTTGCATCACCTGCGCGCGACGCTCCCAGAACAACCGCGTCCACGCAAAAT
>JAYVQD010000107.1:0-9941 GCA_043777275.1 Nitrosomonadales bacterium | reverse complement strand
CCACCACGGGCATACGCGATAACCCCGCGCAGATGCAGATTTCCGTGCCGATACAGGGCGGCAACAGCGGCGGGCCGGTGTTCGATCAGGCGGGCAATATGATCGGCGTGGTGGTGTCGAAACTCGACGCGCTGAAGCGAGATCGACGAAAAAACCGGCGCAATGGTTACATTGCGCCGGTTTTAAGACGAGAAATACTACCGTATCGTTATACTTTCATCTGGTCGTTAGCCAGCAAGTCTGCAAGCAACGTACTCGGATTCGTTCCGGATACCACTGCGAACTGAGCAACTGCCTGCCCCCCACCATTACCCGTGGTATCCACCAGCATTGTCGCGGTCATGCCCACCACCGTGAAGTGGATGTAGTTACCGGCTTGGACAGTATTGTCATCGTTAACCGCAGTGACCGCGGCGGAGATACCGCCCAACACGTCATGCAAATCGAGCACGTCCGAGTTCGCAGTCGCCGCATTACCCATGGTGAAATCGGTAATGGTGTCGGAGCTGTTGGCGTCCGGCGTTCCAGAGAATTTGAACGTATCGTGACCCAAATCACCGGTCAGAATGTCGTGACCACCACCACCGATCAGGACATCATTACCAATCGTGCCCATGAGCGTGTCCGCTGCCGACGTTCCGGCAATCGCTTCGACCACCAGACCGCCAGTGGTCGCATCACCGTCGAGATGGACACTGAAAGTCTGCGAAGCAACATCACCATCCTTGTCCGCGATATTCAGCGTGAAGTTGTAGTCAAGATCCGGCGGCGGGGTAGACGATTCTTTTGACACGACTACGTTATTCAGCCTGAAACCGCCTCCACACGCTTGGTCGCCGTCGCTCAGCACATTGACTCCGTAGAACGATGTGTAAGCCCCACTCAGACCAAACCCCGGCAAGTTCGCGACCTGAACCGATCCGCCATTCGTGGAGTCTATGCCCGTAAAATCCTGGAAGATCGTGTGCGCGAAGTCATAGAACACCCGAACAGTCAGACCCACATCGCCCCCCGACGGGTTTCCGGTAAAACCGGCGGTCACAAAGCTGAAGCGCTCCACCTTCTCATTGAAGGAGAACGTAATAGACTCATTGACTTCAATCACGTTATTCTTGACAGCCCAACCCTGGGTACTCGGATTAACTTCATCCGCGGCTTCATTGGGAATGTTATCGCCATCACTTGCCGTGACCGTAATCACCAAACCCGTGATGCTGCTGTTAATCGCTTTGATCAAAGACGGTCCCGATGCGGTAACGTCGCTCGTCAACAGGGTGTCCGTAACCAAGTCCGGCGAGCGGTGCAAAACCTCGAGCGAATCCGTACCGTCCGCATTCAACTTCAGTTTGCCGACGACATTGCCACCCGCATCTTTCAAGTCCAAAACCACGCCACCAGTACTGCTGGTATTCACAACCACATTACCTGTGCCCGTAACTGAATATGAACCTGAGCTCGTGTCAGCACCATAGGCCCAGTCGGCAAACTGCCCGACGTAAGTCGTATTCGCGGCAGGATTCGGTGCCGAGATACTCACGGCAGTTCCGGCATCATTGCCGTCATTAACGATAGTGAACGACGGACCATCATCCTTGAACGTGATGTTCTGGCCGATGTTCAGCACGGCATTGGCCGTGTCGCCGTCACCGTCCGTGATAGTTGCCGTCAGCGTTACCAGGTTGTCCGCACGGAGGGACTTCGGCTCGTCCGGATCAGTTGTCGGATGCACCACTGCGCGCATCTGATCCAGCGTCACCACACCGCTGCCATTCACACTTACCGTGAATACGGTGTTGCCCAGGTTCACATTTCCCACCAAGGTCGCGGTCGAGCCCACCACCTGGCCGCTAATCACATACAGGTTTACCGCCAATCCGGTGACGGTATCTACCAGCCCGGTCGCGCCCGCATTGACACCCAGCGTATAGGAAACCGCGCCCGCGCCGTCGGCACCAAACACCGGGGTAAAGTTGCCAGCAAAACTCGCCGATGCGTTGGTCGCTAACACTGTCTCGTCTACTGTCAGACTGGACTCGTTCGCCGTCACACTGATTGTCGGGATGTCATCAACAATGCGGATCACCAGGGTGTCGCTCGCCGTGGTGCCGCCTAGGCCGTTGACCGTCAACACCACGCTGTCGTCAAATTCGGTCGCGGTCGCGCCCGCTTTGCTGTCGTTGTCGATGGTGGCACTCAGGGTGTAGCGGTAGCTCACCGTGCCGCTGGTCGCCGTGCCGCTGTAGCCGGTCAGTGTCAGGATGCCTTCACCGGTGTTCACGCTCTGGGTGCCGTTGAAGCCTTGCACTTGCGCCAGGGTGTAGGTGGTGCCGCCGATCACGACGTTCAGGATGCCGTCGGTCGACGATACCGTGAACGAGCCCGTGGTGGTCTCGCTCGTGTCCGGCGCCGAGGTCAGGCCATGCTCCAATACCGTGCCGTCCGGTCCCGTCGCCTGCGCCGTCACCACCGAGGAGCCGTCGTTCGCGCCGGTAACGGTGATGCTCAGTTTCGCCGGGCTCGGGTCGCCGTCTGCGTCCTGCATGGTGTAGTTCAGGTCGTAGCTCAGGTTGCTCGCCGAGGTCAGCGCCTGGGTGGCCGCACGGCTGTTGTCCAGCACGTAGCTCCAGCTGCCGTCCGCGTTCAGCGTCAGGCTGCCGTAGGTGTTCAGCGCGGCGATGTTCGCCGCGTTGCCCGCCGCCCAGGCGGTGAACGCCGTCGGCGCATCCGCGCCCGCCGCGTCGTTGCTCAGCACGTTGCCGCCGATGCTGCTGGCGCCGTCTTCGGTCACGCCCACCGGGCCGTCGTTTGCCGCCAGCGGCGTGTCGTCCGCTATCACAATAGTAATCGTAGCCGGCGAAGAGCTTACCGTGCCATCCGAGGTGGTCAGTGTGAAGACGTTGGTCTCCAGAGACTCGCCCTGGTTCACGTCCGTGGTCCGCGAAGTCAGTTGATAAGTGTAAGTCGCCTCGCCCGTGGCGGGGTTGTAACTGGTCACGGTTAGCGTACCGTTCGGGCCCGGGATGGGATTATTGTTGCCCAAGTCGGCAATCTGTATGGTGATGCCGTTGATGGTGACTGACTTGATGTCGTCCAAGCCGTCCGGATCCGACAGCATGAAGGTGCCCGCGGCAACCGAAGTGCCGCCGCCAGAACCCGTACTCAATGCCGATTCATTGACCACATCATTTGCACCTTCCGGGTCGCCTGAATTCGTGACGATTCCGGGCGGTTCGTTTTGGCCGCTAATGTTGATCGTGACGTTTGCGAAATTGCCGGGATTCACGCCATCGCTGACTTGGTAGGCATTGGGGAATACGACGGGAATGTTTTCGTCGGCATCCAGGGCTTTTGCCGCCGTTATACCGGCTTCGCTCAGCGTAAAGGAGTACGAACCGTTGGGCTGGATCACCAACGTGCCTAGCGAACTCACGAGCGTAATCGGCGTACTGCTGTTGACCACCAGCGCGTCGCCGTCGCTGTCTGAGTCGTTGGGCAGTACATTTCCCGTAATCGTGGTCTGACCCGCAGTGATGGTGGCCGTATCGGCAAGCGCCACAGGTGCGTGGTCATCGTCGATAATGGTGACCGTTGCGGTGTCGTTGACAATCGTTACGCCAATCGGATTACTGAGCACGATGGTGAACGATTCGTTGTTTTCAATTCTGTTGTCTTGAACGATATTCTCGGTAACGATAAAACCGAGTGAGCCCGCGGGTATCGTTACAGTGCCCGTAACTGCAGCACCCGAAAAATCGTCCGGGTTGCTCGCGCCAAAGGCGCCTGTGCCAGGAACAATGGTGTAGGTAAGCGTCACGTCTACAGAGGCCGGCTGATCCAGTGTGATCAGAAAAGAAACCGGGCGTGTACCGCCTCCCGAGCCTTCGGGGATGTTAATCGCGCTCGCGCCAGCCGCGGGTATTGCTGTGCCGGGCGGAATGATGATGACACCACCACCGCTCCCGCCCTCGCCCGTGCTGACTCCGACCGTACCTACGGTCACTTGGACGGACACCGATGCTACCGGCGCCACCGGTCCAATGACCGGCAACAATTGCGGTTGGATTTCGGGGAACGCGATGCCGGCCGGAGCGGTATTAAAACCCGAGGTTACCAGGCCGGTAGAGTTGGCTTGATCAAGCGTTACTGCCGTGCCGCCGCTGCCATCGGGGTTACCGCCCGCGCCGGGCGCGCCGCCCGCAGCCGTAGCTTCAGCCACTTTGGAAGGGTCAGCACCCGCGGCGATTTGCGCTTGCAACGCGGCAATATCTGCGCCCACAGCAGCGGCCGCCGTGGTGGGCGACTGGCCCACGTTGAGCACATCATCATCGAGGGCAATTTTCGAATCGCGGCCAAGATCAAGCGTGCGGCCATTTTCGAGCTGCACCTGCACAATGGCGTTCGCATTCGTTTGAATGGTTTCTTTGGCGAACACTTTGTCGCCGACTTGCGCCTGACGCGCTACGCCATCTACGCCGATAATTTTAACGTCACCGATAACAATTTTGACGGTGCCGACTGATGCATTCCCGCTCGCTGCTGTTGCCATGGTGGTTTGCGCCTTATGCTTTATCTTGAACCAGACAAAAGTTGCCTGATTCGTTGAGTCGCATTCTCGCTGTACCCGTGAGCACACAACAGGGTCTAAGGTATCGATACCTTGGTATCGGGTGTGATTTAGTGCACAACTGCTGATGCTATAAAATCCTTTAAAAGAAAATACTTAAGTTATTTTTGACAATTGACCTAGTTTAGCCGGTTAGTGTGCAGCGTTTAGCCGGCCAAGCCATGACACGCACACGAGTAGATACTCGCTCACCGAAATTGTTCGACGTTCATCCGTCAATGGAGAAGGCCCAAATTCATCCACACGCTTGCGACAATAGGAACTCCACTCAGGTCACCGCGATTCGTGCCGAAAATGGTTGATTGATGACATTATTGAAATCGCCTTTAGGCGACCTTATGTTGGCGCGCGCTGAAAATTGACGAGGTAATCCGAGTACGCTGCCTGCTATTTAAGCAGGGGCAAACGAAAGGTGATTACCATGGTCATGTATGCAAAGATAAGGCGGATGTATTTCCGCGAGAAGCAATCGTTGAGTGCGATTGCAAGCAAGACGAGCCTGTCGCGCAACACCATCAAGAAGTGGCTGCGCGCACGCGATGGCAGCGAAACCAAATGCCGCAGAAATCAAACCGAGAAGATAGTCACTGCGTTCGAGCCGTGGCTGCTCGCCTGTGCTCAAGGTTGACGCGTATCACCCGAAACGGGATCGGCGCACTGCGCGGATGCTGTTCCAGGCGATCTGCACGCAAGGGTTTAGCGGCAGTTACTGTCGGGTGACCGAGTGGGTGAGCGCGTGGCGTGCGCTTGGCAACCGTGTTTCTGGCAAGTCCGCCTTCGTGCCTTCGTGCCGCTCAAATTCGAATTGGGAGAAGCGTTCCCGTTCGACTGGAGCGAAGAATCGTTGGTGATCGGCGGCATACTGCGCAAGGTAATTGCATCGCACACCAAGCTGTGTTCCAGCCGCGCCTTCTTTATCTCCGGGTATCCTGGGCAGAGTCACGAGATGTTGTTCGACGCCCATAACCGGGCATTTGCCGCATTGGGCGGGGTGGCCAAGCGCGGTATTTACGACAACATGAAGACCGGTGGACAAGGTCAGCAAGAGCAACGGGCGTATCGTCACCACGCGCTTCTATACTATGGTCTCGCACCACCTGTTTGAGGCTGACTTCTGTAACGTTGCGTCCGGCTGGGAAAAGGGCATTGTCGAGAACAACTTGCAGGATGCGCGCCGCCGCATCTGGATCGCTGCTAAACAGCAGCCATTCGGCACCTATGAGGCCCATAACAGATGGTTAGTTTTAACCGCGCGCCAACACTTAACCCTCAAGAACTCAATCAAGCATCACGAGGCTGGCGGATTCGGCAACGTAGAGTCGGTTGCGATAGTCCGTAACCAAACTTTGGAACCCTGGCGCGGCTAAAACCTTGGCTTCGATAGTGTCCGGGGCGGGAACAGCGCTCCAATTTCCGCCTGCGTCCCTGGTGTGAAATTCAAAATGCAAGTGCGGGCCGGTAGCCAGTCCTGTCATGCCCACCAAGCCAAGGGTCTGCCCCTGTTCAACGACGTTGCCAGCCGCTATGCCTTGTGCGAATTCGTTAAGGTGCGCGTAGTACGTCATGAACATCTCTTGGTGACGCAATACAAGCAGATTGCCGTAGTCGCCACGCCGCCCCGCAAATTCGACTATGCCATCCGCGACGGCCATGACCTTCGCGCCTATCGGCGCCGCATAATCTACGCCGCGATGTGCTCGCCATATGCCGAGGATAGGATGGAAGCGCGCCAGCGTATATTCCGACGTAATGCGAGTGAACTCCACCGGCGAGCGGCGAAACATTCGGCGTACGGTCTTGCCGGTGTTGTCGAAATAGGCGGCACGCCCCTGCGTATCCGGGGCGTAGTACGCCTGAAAGCGGCGAGTGCCGACTTGCAGTTCCGCCGCGAGGATACGACCAGACCGTTCTATGAAACCTTCGCGATAATGCGCTTCATAAACAATAGCACAGCGATAACCCAGATGAAGCTCGCGGTGGAAATCGACCTCACCGGCGAATATCTCGGTCAGTTGTAATGCAATACTTTCGGGCAATCCAATGGCGTCGGTGGCGGTGAACAACGATGCCTTGGCGGGATCAGCGCGCATGCGCTCGATAAGACGCGGATCGCTTGCGCGCGACTGTACTTGTAACGTGCTGCCATTAATCCGTATGGTATACGCCTCGTCGGCTTTGGCAACGTATTCGATCTCGGTAAGTCCGGTAGAGGTAGCCTTTGCACGAAGAAATTTTCCAGGCTGCGGCTGCGGCAGCAGCCGTATTTGACTCGTCAGTTGCGAGCCGGGCGGCGGAACGTCAAAAGTGGCGGCCAGGCGCCGAAAAACCTCGTCCCAAGACTCTGCTGCCTGCACCCTTGTTTCGATGGTGCGCTCCCCACCTGCTGCGGACGGTGGCAGGGAAAGTATGTCCTCTATCGTAACAACCTTGAGACGTCCATCTTCGGGGCCGCGTATTACCGGCGCCACACGAAAGGCAGCCACTTCGATTACCGGCGTGGATAGCGGCGGGAAGGCGGGTGCCAAAGATTGCGCCGCGACCGGCAATACGACTGCAAACAGGATTAATACGGTCAGGCGCATGGCTAAGGAATGATTAAACCAGGCGAACGGGTCATGCCAACGGGCCGTCAGAAAATGTCTTTCTCGTCCACGATGAGGCTTTTGAAGGCGTGGAGCCGTTCACGTGCATTTTGGCGTCCGAGGTACTTCTCCCCGGCCGCAGCCGGCAGATCGGTGAATTTGATCACGCCCTTATGGATCAATACATCGACAAGATCTTCGACCAGACGCGCCATGCTGCTATCGCTTTGGGCAAGCTGCTGCCGTAACTCTTCGGCGGTATGCGCGGCGTGCTCATCGAGGTATTGCTTATAGTCATCGGAGTCCGGGGCAATCTGCTCGGATTTTCCAGACACCGGTTGATCAAACACTTGCACAATTTTACCGCCCGCATCCCGGATCACATAAGGCATGTCGCACTCTGAAGAATTAGTCTGTACAGGCATTAGTATGCCTGAAAATACAAGGGGCGCATAAAGCGCCCCTTGAAAGAATCTCGCCAAAAATGCCGAGGCTTAATTACACCTTCGTTGCGCCGTCGTTACGACTTAGCGCTCGCGCAGCGCGGACTGCTCGGGCGCTTTGATTTCGAGTGTCGACAGCAACTGTCCCATCGCATTCAGCACACGATATTTCGCCGAAAGCTGGATGTACTTTCCTGTGACTTCCGTGGTGCGCGCGGTAAAGAATTCGTTCTCGGCATTCAGCAAATCCAGCAGTGTGCGCTGTCCAATCGCGAACTGCTGGGCATACGCCGAGCGGGTCGCATCACTGGATTTTACATAGCGATCCAAGGACGGAATTCTGTCGCGTACCGTCGAATAGGCATTGTAGGCGAGGCGCACTGCGTTCTCGACCTGGCGATTCGTATTGCGGGAAATCTCCGTCGCTTCGTCGATCTGCAACGCGGTTTCTTTCAGGCGATGGTAATCAAAACCACCGCGAAACAGATTCCACTTCAGATAAAGCATCAGCAAACGGTCGCGGTTGGGGCCCACCACACCATCGAGATTGCGGTTGTTGGTGTAGCTGGCCTCGAGCTCCAGCCGCGGGAACCAGAAAGAACGGGCTAACTCGCGCTGCGCCTGCGCTTGCTCGACATCGGATTGCGATGACTTGAGCGTGGGGTGGTTGGCGAGCCCTGCCTTAACCGCCGCATCCACGGTGCCGGGAATATTTTTTGGGTCCGGCGGCGCCGTCAGATTGATCGGGTTTCTTCCTACCACCTTGAGGTAGGTGATCTCGGCGTCACGTAAGCCGCTCTCTGCCGAAGCAACGTTTGCACTGGCAAGCGCCAGACGGGCGTCGATCTGCTCCAGATCAGCACGGCGTCCCACGCCCTTGTCGCTGCGCAACTTGACTTGATCAAATGTACGTTGATGCGCACCCAGGTTATCTTTTGCATAGCCGACGAGTTCTTTGTTCTTCAACACGTCAATGTAGGCATCAATGGCCTGCAATCCAATTTCTTCGGCAGTCGCGTAAACGCGGTGCGCAGCGGCATCGGAAATCGCGCGGCGGCGATCCACTTCAGCCGGGGTTCCCAGCCCGTCAAACAGCATTTGGTTTAACGTCGCGCCTTCTTGATGGCGATTCAGGCGAACCCACCCTCCCGCCGTACTCGAATTCAGACTCCGCTCGCGACCTGCCCCATACAGGAAATCAACCTTCGGAAAATACGCACCTCGCGCGGCATCAACCGCAGCATCCGCAGCATCCTTGCGTTTGGCGACGGTTCCCACTTGCGGATTAGTCTCGACAGCCAACTGGACGACTTCCTTAAGGGTTTCTGCGCCAGCCAACGCACAGGACACCAGAGCAACAGCCCCGACCCATATTTTAATTTTTAATGCATATTTCATTTTCATACCCTTCAATCGGTTGCTTACCCTCGCCTAAGATTAGGCGGATAAAACAAAGGCTAATTCACCACATTAAGTTATCAGCCTAAACGATTGATATAAATAAATTTTTTACATATCACTACAACCATTCAGCGAATGTGACGAAAACGCAACAGCAACGCATACGCCGCTGTTGATTAAAGCGAATTCCCGCAGCGACAGCCACAAGTATTTTTCTATTAAAAACAACTATTTACGAATACTGGTCGGCGCTTGCTGCCTTTCGTCGTTTAAGAACAGCATGAGCTTCATGCGGTCTGGAATACCCAATTTAAGGAAAATATTGGATAAATGGCCTTTGACCGTCCGCTCTGAAATATCAAGTTCGATGCCAACTTCCTTGTTTGTTGCGCCATCCGCAATCAGTTTGACGATGTCCAGTTCGCGACGCGTTAGCGTCGACAGCGGCGAATGCGCGTCGGCTGACTTCGCTGTCACCGCGGCTTTCACTTCAAGCGCCGGCAACGTGTTGTTCGCGACTGCGGACGACGACGCCTGCTGCGCATAGCGCCGCAATTCGGTAACCAGACGCGGTAGCAGGCTGCGGGTTACCCAAACACCACTTTGCGTGACCGACAGCACCTGCCGCAACGACTCAGGATCAACTCCGCGCCGGCAGCAGCCCTTCACCCCGCTGCGAAGCAATGCGACCTCTTCGTCTTCATTGAACTGCTCGGTAAGCACAATCACGCGACCCGCACCCACCTGCGTAACGATGTGCGCTACCTCGTTTTCAATCGGCGCAGTGAGCAGCGCGCTGTCGATAATCGCCACCTCGGGCTTGGTCTTCGCCATGCGCGCGTGCAACGCCTGCGCCGAGTTGGCGATCTCAATGGAATAGTCGGCGCTGGC
>JAYVQD010000106.1:0-9988 GCA_043777275.1 Nitrosomonadales bacterium | reverse complement strand
GCTCAGCGCCAACCTACCTCTTGTCCGCAACAACCGGCACACGCCTGATCTCACCCTGTGTGATTGATTGAAGCACTTCCAGAATCTCAGGCGCCAGTCTCAAAATTGTCGGCACGCGATTGTCGGGTACGATCAAAACCACCAGAGCAACAGGTAAATCGGCGTTCTGCTGGTACTCGATGTTTTGATCGCAGGTTACCAGCACTTCAAACCTGCTTTCGGCCATGAGTTTCAGCAAACGGCCATTCGACCAACCCATTGCCTGAACATTACGTACAAAATGTCCCGGTAGCTCGAACCCCAGCGCCTTGGGCGCGGATTCGTCGAGCAATATTTCATGCAGCCAGCAGGGCGCGGCGGCTGTCTTCCAGTAGTTGCACGGCTTGCTCGCGGCGCACCGAGGGAAACTGTTCGAGGAAGGTGTCGATGGTATCTCCACCTTCAACGTAGTCGAACAATGTCTTGATGGGCACGCGCGTGCCGGCAAAGCACGGTGTTCCGTCGAGAATTTCCGGATCGATTTTCACGACCGATGAGGTGAGGGGCATAGTGGCTCCCGCCGAAATGTGTTTGCCGCCAATCATGTTAATTCATTTGTACGCGCGGCTGTAAGCGATGCTTTTGTGCTTTTGTGTGCAGTGGGCCACGAACCAAGGCTCGAATAACTATTTGATATTAAACGATAAAATTCGTGCTGTCGATTGGCGCTGAACTGGCGAAGCCCAACACAAAGGCACTGCGCGAAAGGTGAGTGACGTGTGTCTGGCGATGTTTCGAGGTGTTGGGCTTCGCAGGCTCAGCGCCAACCTACCGAACGCTCTCGGCAAAATCCAGAATCAATGCGTTGAACCGCTCCGGCTCATCCATGAACAGCGCATGCCCTGCCTTGCAGAAAACCTCAATGCGTGTGCCGGGCCGGTTCTTTTCGAGATGGCGCGCCTGTTCCTCAAACTGCGGTGTCACCACATACAGCAGCGGCTTGCGAAAGGCGTGTGCACTTTCTTTCCAGTATTCGCGCGGCAGGTCCGATGACAGCAGCGCAATGCTGTTGTCGAGCGACATGCGTTTTGCGTCACGCAGCAGTGCGGCAACTTCGTCTTCTGGGCGCGGCTTCGCAACCAACGCGCGCACAAACTCATTCAGCATTTGGTCGCGATCCGCGCGCAGTGCGTCTGAAAAACTGCGGCCCGATGGCGGCGCGGGCAATTCACCGACGGCGCTATCGACCAGCACCATACCGGCAAGTTTATCTTCGCCGTAGCGATGTGCGTATTCCAGAACTTCCAGCGCGCCGAGCGACCAACCCACCAACAGCACGTTTTGATAGGGCTGCAAAAACTCGTGTATATCCCTCGCGCGCCGCGCAAGGGTATAGCCGCGCTCCGGGACATCGGATTCACCCTGTCCGCGCGGATCAAGCGCGATCACCGGGTAGTGCGCGCTCAAGGCATCGATCTGCGCCTGCCAGAGCCATGCCGACATGCACCAGCCGGGGATCAACGCGAGGGTCAGCGGTGCATCGGGTTTGCTGTTGCGGGACTCAATGACAGAAAGTACAACGCCGTCGCTCATAACGATGCGACGGCGTTGGCTGGTCGGCAGCATGTTAGCTGCTGCGTGACTAAGCAGCTATGTGGTTAAGGACGTGTCGCCAGTATCAACCCCGACTCCTGCCCCTTCCAATGGTAACCAAACGGAAACGGCAGCGGCCCGCGATCCTTCACTTCGGCTTCGCGGAACGCCTTGTCGAGATCGCCCTGGTAGCCCCACTCCATCGGCTTGATCGGACGGTGATATTTGCCGAAGAACTTGGCGTTCCAATTGGCCTGCTTGATGTAGCGATAGGGCACGCCGGTATCGTCCTGCACCAGGATGTCGGCGGAGGCGAGAATCATGTCGCGGGTTTTGGAGAATTGGTTGTCGTGCAGCAGATACGATGCCGATTTGACCAGTGCCGATGCGGGCTTGTTGCGGCCCACCCAATCGAGAAAATCGGGGTAGAACTGCAAGGCTTTGTCGGTGGCGTCGAGCGAGAAATAGCTTAACTCGTGCGCCTTGTTCGCCGCGGTGAGAAAGGTCATTTTCATGCCGCGCAGCATTTTGCCCGGACGCTTCGACTTGGGTTCTTCATACGCCCTGGTCAGTTCGGGGAACGCATCCACGGACTCAATTTTCGCGATGCGCAAACCGTTCAACGCCATCATGGTGGCGATAATCGGCACCGTGCCTTTGAGATGCGCGGTGGTGAGCTGCTTGCCCATGTAGGACGTAATGAAGTAGTTGCGCTGAAAAATCTCGGTAAAGGCACTGCGCACATCATGCAGCATCGCTTCAAATTCTTTGGGCCCCATTTTGTCGAGGTCCGGCAGCACGCCGGGATTTTCAAGGCTGAAGAACATGTACTTGCCGTGATTCGGATACAGCGCCCAGGCGTTCAGAAAATCCGGGCCGCTGAACGGATACAGCAGCGTGCGGCCCGCCACATCTTTGAGTTTGATTTCCTGATCGCGCCATTTTTCGATGGTGTCGAGGCGTGCGCGCACCGGCTTCCATTGCGCTTCCATGGCTTCTTTGTGTTTTTTCCAGCCGTCGGTCGCCGCCAGCTTGTCGATCACCGCATCACCGGCGGCGGGCGTCACGCCGGCCATGAGTTGCGCGGTGGCGGTGGCGCGGGCATCGGCGCTGATGAGCGGCGCGGGCTTGGCAGCCGGTGCGGGCGTCTGTGCCAGCGCGCCCGACTGAAATGCGACAAACACAATGGAAACAATGGCGGCGAGCGCTGCGGCAGCGCCGCGACGCAGCTCAACAACAGGGGAAAAACGTAAAGTAGTCATGACGTTAGGAGTAGGCCCGGTAAGTGAAAATGCCCGCAGGCAGCGGGGAGGCGAATATAGCAGAATGCGTGAGTACCGCTATCGGTTGACGCACGAATTTACGGTTTCGACACAATTTTGGGCATCGATGCAACACCCCACGTGCGCGAGATCACACCTTCGCACGCGTCCGGCTGGCAATCGGCTAACTAAGCCTGTGTTTTCCCCAGCTCAAACGCTTGCGCCAGCAGTTCATACGAACGGTGGCGCGGCGCGGAATCGTAAGTCCAGGTCACCACCACCAACTCGTCGAGATCGAGACGGCGCGCAAGCTCCTCCAATCGCGCCTTCACTTGCGCCGCTGTTCCCACCACGGCGTGGCGCAACAGCTTTTCGGAAAACACCTGTTCGTCCGGCGACAAGGGTAGCGCCGCCGCTTCCTCCGGCGACATCAGCGGCTGGCGTATGCCGCGCTCACGCTCGATCAGCGCGCGTTCCCGCGATTTGAATTGATACAACGCTTCGGCTTCGGTGTCGGCGGCGAGCGCCCACACGCAGATCGTCGTCTGCGGCTTGGGATGCAGTTCGCTCGGACGGTAGCTCTTGCGATACAACGCCAGCGCTTTGTCTACATCAAACCCGTAGCTAAAAAAATACGCGAACGCATACGGCAAGCCAAAATACGCCGCGAGTTGTGCGCCGTAATCCGAGCTGCCGAGTATCCACATCTGCGGGAACGTAGGCCCGGTTGGGTGCGCGATCACGCGCTTGAACGGATGGTCATCCGGCAGCGGCGTGCCCGACACCCAATGTTGCAGCTCCTGCACCTGCTGCGGAAATTGATCGTGTACATTTTGCGGATTCGGATTGAGCGCATGCGCCGTCAGTTGATCCGATCCGGGCGCGCGTCCCACGCCCAGATCAATGCGCCCCGGCGCTATCGCCTCGAGCACACGAAACTGCTCGGCCACCTTAAACGATGAATAATGCGGCAACATCACGCCCGCGCTACCGATGCGTATGCGCGGCGTGGTGGCCGCGATCGCGGCCATCAACACCTCGGGCGCGGTGCCGACGATGTTGCCGGAGTTATGATGCTCCGACACCCAATAGCGGTGATAGCCCAGCGCGTCGCAATGTTGTGCGAGCGCGAGCGTTTCGCGGATCGCGGTGTCCTGGGTTTTACCTTTGGACGCGGTGGATTGATCGAGTACCGACAGTCTCATGTAGTGCCTGCTTTCATTAAATCTCCATGCGCTACGTTGAATGCGAAGAGAACGCCACCGTTCCTGCGCGCGCCGTGTCGTCGGTCTTGATATTGACCAGCGCCACCATGCCTTCGTCCACTTTCTTTTGCGCGCGCACCAGCGCGGGGCCGATGTCTTCGGGCTTCTCGACGTATTCGCCGTAGCAGCCCAGCCCTTCGGCCATTTTGTCATAACGCGTGTAACCGAGATTGCGTCCGGTTTTTTCGCGCTTGGGATCGGCGGTCCACCCCCCGTTCAAGCTGATAACGACGAGTATCGGAATGTTGTGGCGAACGGCGGTGTCGAGCTCCATCGCGTTCAGCCCGAACGAGCCGTCGCCGTGAACCACGATAACCTGCTTATCGGGACACGCCACCTTTGCGCCCACGCCGAACGGCATGCCCACGCCCATCATGCCGAAAGGGCCGGAGTTCAGACGATGCGCTGGCGAGAATGTCGGCATCGACTGGCGGCCGTAGTTGAGAATTTCCTGACCGTCCACCACCAGGATGGCATCGCGCTTCATGAAGTTTTTCACTTCTTCGCATAGGCGCAGCGGGTGGATCGGCGTTTGGTTCATCGCCATGCCGCCGCCGGTTTCGCTGCGTTTTTTGGCTTCGCCCGACGCCAGCATCTCGCGCCAGGGCGCATAGTTTTTCGCATCAATGCGGCCCGGCATGGCGGCCAGCAGTTGCTGCAACACGGCTTTGCAGTCGCCAACGATGCCGATATCGACCTTGCGCGGGGAGCTCGCGATTTCATCCGCGTCGATGTCGATGCGTGCGATGGTGGCGCCGGCGGCGAAGCGCGGCGGCGCGGCGTGGCCGATGATGTAGTTCATGCGCGTGCCGACGATCAAAATCAGGTCGGCGTCTTTAAACGCCGATGATCGCATGGTGAGGAACGACAACGGATGATCGTCCGGCAACACACCGCGTCCCTGCGGCGTGGTGTAAAACGGAATGCCGGCCTTCTCGACAAACGAGGTCAGCTCCGGCCATGCCTGCGACCAGATCACGCCGCTGCCGGTGAGAATGATCGGGTTTTTCGCCTTACCCAGCGCGGTCAGGAGCTGATCGACCTGCGCCTGTTCGCCCATCGGGCGCGGACGCAGCAGCGAACGTCCCGAGAGACTCCATTGCACTTCTTCTTCGGGACATTTGCCGTACAGTATGTCCGCCGGCATATCGAGATACGCCGGCCCCGGCTTGCCGCCCATGGCTTTCTGAAAAGCCGTGTTGACCATTTCGGGTATGCGGCGGATTTCAATTGCCTGCCCTACCCACTTGCAGCACCCGCGCATGATCGCGACCTGATCGATTTCCTGAAACGTTTGGCGCCCGAACTGATGTATCGCGCTCGATCCGCCGATGGCCACCACCGGCGCGCAATCGATCAGTGCGTTGGCCATGCCCGTCGCCAGATTGATGACGCCGGGTCCGCTCGCCGCCATGCATACGCTGGGCTTTTGCAACAGACGGCTGTACGCCTGCGCCGAGAGCGCGGCGGCCTGTTCGTGGCGCACGTCGATCATGCGAATGCCTTCTTTTGCACACGCGGTTTCGGCGTGCTGCATCGGCCCGCCCATGATAAAAAACAGATCCTTGGTGCCTTCGTTCTTTAACGCCCTGCCCAGAATTTCATTGCCGGTGATGTCCGCCATGATCGATTCTCCTTGCGTGATGTTCGAAGCGAAGCTACGTGGTTATTGGTTACCCACAATTTTTTCGGCGTTCAAGGCCGACACCTGCTCGGCGCTCATACCGAGCCAATCTTTGAGCACTTCATCGCTGTGCTGGCCCAACAGCGGCGCGGGTTTAACCGGTACCGGCTTGCCGTTAAAGCGCACGGGCCAGCCCGCCATCTTGAACGCGCCGTTGGTTGGGTGTTGAATGGTCTGAATGATGCCGCGTTCCTCGAAATTCGGATCGTTCATCAATTCAAGGGTATCGCGCACGGCGCCGGCGGGCACGGCGGCGCCGATAATGCGCATGCACTCGTACTTATCGTGCTTGCGGGTAAATTCGGAAATGAGGGCGTCGATTTCCGCCTCGTGTTCGACGCGCGCGGCCTGGGTATCGTAGCGCGCATCGCCAATCAAATCCTTGCGACCGATGGCTTCGAGCAAGCGCGGCCAATGCTGCGGGTTGCCGCGGCTGGTATAGACGTAAACGTAGTCGTTCGGCCCGCCCGGCGCACACGGGTAGATATTGCACGGCGGATTGCCGCCGCTGTTGGATTGCGCGCCGGTGCGCGGCGCGGGCTTGCCGGTCTTGCTGGTGATGCCAAACGAATTGCGGATGTAGTGCAGCATCGCGTCCTGCATCGCCACTTGCAGATGCACGCCCTTGCCGGTTTGGTTGCGCTGATACAGCGCCGACAGAATGCTGATGAGCATCAGCATGCCGGTACCTGTATCGCCGAGCGTCGGTCCCGGCTTGGCAGGCGGGCCTTGGGGGTCTCCAGTAATGCTCATGGTGCCGCCGCAGGCCTGGGCGATCATGTCGAAGGCCAGATTATTCGCGTACGGACTGCCCTCGCCGAAGCCTTTCACCTGCCCGTAAATGATGCGCGGATTGATTTTGGATAACACGTCGTAACCCAGGCCGAGGCGTTCGATGGCGCCGGGCGCGAAGTTTTCCATGAAAATATCGGCCTTCTTCGCCATCTCCTTGACGATCTCCAGACCGCGCGGCGATTTCAGGTTGACGGTAATCGAGCGCTTGTTGGAGTTGTAGTTGAGGAAATACGGATCATCCTTCTTGTTGTTGGGTCCCAAGCGGCGGCCGGGATCGCCACTGGTCGGGTTTTCCACCTTCGCCACATCGGCGCCCAGCCAGGCCATCACCTGAGTGCAGGATGTGCCTGCCTCGAACTGCGTCAAATCCAGTACCCGGACGCCTTTGAGGCAACCGGGAGCCACGGGGGTCATATCTGTCATGATTTTCTCCAGCGAAATGAAGGGGAAGACAATAGCAACGGGTACCACCGGAAACGCAATTCGCAGACAATCTTAGCGTACGCGCACGGGTTCGGTGATATTCCGCGTCGCGGTTACCGCGCGCGGCCCCCGGCACTCGCCCTGCTATACTTTTGCTCAAAGCGAGGAGACCGCGATGACAACAACCTTTCCGCACGCTAGATCGCGCAGGACTGCACTACCTCTGGCGCCCCTGTTGCCCATTGTGTTTCTGGCGTTCGCCATGAGCTGGCCGGCGCCCACCACCGCACAGGGCGCACAGGCCGCACGTTATCCCACCCGCCCCATTCGCATGATTGTGCCTCTGCCGCCCGGCGGCTCCACGGACATCCTCGCGCGCATTGTGGCGCAGAAATACAGTGATGCTTTGGGAAAAACGGTCATCATCGACAACCGGCCCGGCGCGGGCACATCGCTCGGCAACGAGCTGGTGGCGCGCGCCACGCCCGACGGCTATACGCTGCTGTTCGCCAGCGCCTCGATTGCCACCAATGTACCGCTGTATCCCAAGCTGCCATTTCATCCGGTCAGGGACTACACGCCGATCGGCACGGTGGGACAGTCGTTTTACGTGCTGATCGTGCAACCCTCGCTGGGCATCCACTCGGTGCAGGAACTGATCGCCATGGCAAAAGCGAAACCAAAGTATGTCCAGTACGCCTCCGCCGGGCAGGGCACCATCACGCACATGGCGGTTGAACTTTTCATGATGAACGCACAAATCAAAATGCAGGATGTGCCGTTCAAAGGCGGCGCACCGGCGCTGCTGGCATTCCTCAGCGGCCAGATGCCTGTAATCTTCAGTCCGATCGCGGAAAGCCTGCCTTACTTGCGCGCAGGCACCAAGGTGCGTCCACTGGCCGTCACTGCCGCCAAGCGTGTGCCTGATTTACCCGAGGTGCCCACGCTCTCCGAAGCGGGCGTGCCGGATTCTGTCGTCATGTCACGTACCGCCATTTTGGCGCCGCTGGGTACGCCGCGGGACGTCGTCAACATTCTCAACACCGAATTAAATCGCCTGCTGCAGCAAGCCGACACGCGTGAGCGCCTGAACAGCCACGGCCTGGTGCCGGTGGGCGGACCGCCGGCGGATCTCACCGACTACCTGAATGCGGAAATCGCGCGCTGGACAAAAGTGGTCAAGGTTACGGGAATCAAGGTCGAATAACGCTGTCCTTGACGGCCCCCGCCTCGTGCGCCGATGATCGAGGCAACACCCACCGCACGCCCAACCCTTCGAGAGGAACGCGCCATCATGCCCAGACTCAATCCGATCTCCGCCAAGTCCGATGTACCCGCCGAGCACCACCCGCTGGTCGATAAAGTGTTGAAGGTTTTCGGCGGCATACGCGGCCCGTTCAGCATGATGCTGCACAGCCCGAAGATGGCCGGACCGGTGTTCGATCTGGGTGATTATTTCCGCGACAGTTCTGTCGTCGAGCCGCGGGCGCGTTCGGTGGGCATCCTGATCGCGGCGCGCGAGCGTCAGGGGGTCTACGTGTGGGGCGCGCAAGTCAACGCGGCGCGCAAAAACGGCGTGCCCGAAGCGGTGATCGATCTGATTCGCAGCCGTGCCGATCCCGCGCGCTATCCTGCGGGCGACAGCGAGGTGGTGGCCTACGCCGAGCAACTGATGCAGACCAACCGTGTCGATCAAGCCACCTTCGACGCCCTCAATAAAGGGCGCAGCGCGCAATGGATGATCGAGTTCACCGCAGCCATCAACTACTACGGCATGCTGTGCGGCCTCGTCAGTGCGTTCGAGGTGCAAGGATCGGCGGACGCGGATCCGCTGCCGAAGTGAGCAATGCCTGTCGTGACATGAAAAATAAAACAGGGAGCACAACGATGTCGACGTTGAATGCCGTGGCGCTAACACTGATGGGCGTTTGCGCTGCCGCCACCGCGCACGCGCAAACCGCCGCCTCTCCTGCCTATCCCGCCAAACCCATCCGCATCATCTGCCCCGCCGCACCCGGCGGCATATCCGATCTGTTAAGCCGCATCGCCGCGCAGCACTTGACGCCGCTGTACAACCAACAGGTGATCGTGGAAAACCGCCCCGGCTCCGGCGGGCACCTTGCAGGCGATCTCGTCGCCAAGGCCGCGCCCGACGGCTACACGTTGATACAAGCAACGATTGCGCAAAACGCCGCTTACGCGATGTACACCAAGCTGACGTACGACCCCGGAAAAGATTTGCAACCTATTGTTTTATTAGGAGAATCTCAAGGCGTGCTGGTGGTGCATCCCGCGCTGCCGGTGAAGAACGTCAAAGAATTCATCGCGCTCGCCAAAGCACGACCGGGCGAACTGAACTACGGCTCGGCTGGCGCGGGCACGGCCATACACATGGCGGCGGAGTTGTTCAAATGGGTGGCCAACGTCAACCTCGCGCACATCCCCTATAAAGGCAGCGCGCCCGCGATGATTGATTTGATCGGCGGCAACATCCAGGTGATGTTCGAGAACGTCGCCTCCGCCACGCCGTATGTGAAAAGCGGCAAGGTGCGCGCGCTCGGCGTCACCGGGCGCAGTCGTGCGTCGAATCTGCCGGACATCGCACCCATCGCCGAATCAGGACTGACCGATTACGAAGCTGTGCCGTACTACACGCTATCGACCGCCAGCAAAGTGCCCGGCGACATCGTGCGCAAACTCGCCGCCGATGTAGATGCGTTTGTGAAAGCGCCGACGCTGCAACAGCGCTGGAGCGAGTTGGGTATCACACCGCTCGGCGGCACGGCGGAAGCCGCGGTGAAACGCAACGCGGTGGAGACGGCCAAGTGGAGCCGGGTGATTAAGGCGGCGGGGATACGGGTGGATTGAGCGCGTCATCCCGCATCACACCGGTAGTTGCCGTCATTTCAACACCGGCAACGGCGGCGCAATCCCACCCGCCAACGGCTGCTGCGCCACGTTAAGCACCATCGCCAGCATGGTGTAGT
>JAYVQD010000105.1:0-10000 GCA_043777275.1 Nitrosomonadales bacterium | reverse complement strand
CATATCCAGCAGCATCGCACCGCTTAAATGAAGCGCTGGCTGGGTTGGCTGTGGCCGGCGCTGATACTGCTGATCGGTATTGGATACCAGCTTCTGGTTTACTCCGCGGTTGCCGGAGGACAAACCGAAACTGTCCGCCTGGCACTGCCGTTTCTGCCGCTGTTGGTGCTGGCATGGTGGGTGGTAATCCGGGCCGACAACAGGCTGCTGTGGGCATTTATTCTGCTGGCGGGGACCATGGCGATATATCTCCTGGAGCATCAGCAAGCGTGGGGCGTTGCCGCTGCGTACGGCATGCCCCACGCAATCATTTACTTATCCCTACTCTGGTTTTTTGGCCGAACCCTGGCGCAGGGCGCAGAACCACTGGTCGCACGCCTTGCGCGCCGCGTGCATGGCACGCTGCCCCCGGCCATGGCGGCGTACACCCGCCATGTGACTTGTGCTTGGTGTGTTTTTTTCGCCATGCAGTTGGCGGCTTCGGCGCTGCTGTTCAAGTTTGCATCGCTCGACGTCTGGTCGCTGTTCGTCAACGTGCTGAATTTTCCCCTATTGGTGCTGATGTTTATCGGCGAGTACGCCTATCGCACCGTTCGCCACCGCGATTTTCTACACGCATCGTTCCTCGACGGCATACGGGCATTCTCGAACCATCGCAACGATAGTAACGATAGTAACGATAGTAACCATAGCGCGCACGTTGCCAACGCTGCCGGCGCCAAGCGGCACTAACCACAACCATGACTGCCATCCCGCTGCTACGCGCTTACCGTGATGACGCGGTGTTGGCCTATCGTGAGCGGCAGCCGATAGGCGTGGGCCAGTTCCTGCGGGACGTGGTGGCGTTGGCCGCGCTGCTGCCGCAGCGGCGCCATATCCTCAATCTGTGTACTGACCGCTACCACTTCGCTGTCGGCTTTTGCGCGGCGCTGGTACAACAGCAAATCAGCCTGCTGCCGCCGAACCATATCCCTGATCTGGTTGAGCGTCTGAGTCGACGCTATCCCGATGTCTATTGTTTGACCGATGGGGTCAACGAGTGTCGGCCGCTGAAAACCGTGTTCTATCCTGCGTTGTCGAATCCGGGATCTGCGATGCCGCCGGTTCCGCACATACCGGCGGCGCAGATTGCCGCCATCGTATTTACATCGGGATCTACGGGCCAGCCGCTGCCGAACGAAAAATCCTGGGGTAGCCTCACCCGAGGTGCTGCGGCCGAGATCGATCGTCTGGGCGTGCAGGCGTATCCCGGCATGGCAGTCCTCGGCACGGTGCCGCCGCAGCATCAGTACGGTCTGGAATCCACCGTGCTGATGGTCATGCAAGGCGGCTTTGCGTTGCATGCCGGACGCCCGTTCTATCCGGGCGAGATTCTTGCCGAGCTTGCAGCGCTGCCGCGCCCGCGCTGCCTGGTCACCACGCCGATTCACTTACGGGCGATGTTGGCCGGGACGACGCGTTTGCCGCCGCTTGATTTTTTACTGTGTGCTACGGCACCGCTGGCACCGCAACTGGCGGCGGCTGCGGAAACGCGCTTTGCCGCGCCGCTATATGAAATTTACGGTTGTACCGAAGCGGGGCAGGTGGCGAGCCGGCGCACGGTCGAAACCGCAGAATGGCGCGCGCTGCCGGGCGTGCAGTTGCGTCAGGACGAACGGGGCACTAGGGTCACCGGCGGACACATAGAGACCGAGGTGCTGTTGCAGGACGTCATCGAATTGCGCAGCGCATGTGGCGATGGCCGGTTTTTGTTGCACGGCAGAACGCGGGACCTGGTGAACATCGCAGGCAAACGCACGTCGCTCGCGAGCTTGAACTATCACCTGAATTCCATCAACGGCGTGGACGATGGCGTGTTTGTGATGCCGGAGGATGCAGAAGGGATGGTGACCCGGCTCAAGGCTTTTGCGGTAGCGCCGGGGCTCACCAGCGAGACGGTGATGACTGCGCTGCGCCAGCGCATCGACGCGGTGTTTCTTCCGCGCCCGCTGTGTCTGGTCGAATCGCTGCCGCGCAACGACACCGGCAAGTTGCCGCTACAGGCGCTGCATCATCTGCTGACGGCGCGGGCGGCAAAAGTGGCAAAGGCGGAGCAGCCATGAGTGTCATTGAACATTTTTTTTCACTGGATCATCCAGCAGCGCAGGGGCATTTTCCGGGCAATCCCATCATTCCGGGCGCGATGCTGTTAAGCGAGACCCTGCAGGTCATCGACGCCGGCGCCGACAGGAACCAGAGGAGCCAGTGGCACGGACAGCGGGTGTCCGCCAAGTTCCTGCATCCGGTGCGGCCTGGGGATTGCGTCAGGATCGAGTTTTCGAATACCGCGGCAGGTGCGATCATGTTCGCATGCGCGGTCGGGCAGACAACAGTGCTGACGGGTGTGGTGACCAGGGAGGCCCTATCGACACCCGCCTGAACAGCAGCCCGCGCAAACCCGCCGTACAAGCGCTGCCGCGTCCCGAATGGGTTGAGCGTCCCGAGCGCAGCAACATGCGGGCGATGCGTATGATGGTGTGGGTGGCGCTGACACTGGGCCGCGCTGCGGCACGACTGCTGCTTTATCCGATCTGCGTGTATTTCCTGATATTTTCATCGGCATCGCATACGGCATCGACAAAGTATTTGCGCAAAGTGCTGCATCGCGAGCCGAGTCTCGCGGACGCATTCCGCCACTGCCATGCGTTTGCCGCCACGCTGCTCGACCGTGTATTTCTCTTCAACGATCAATACACGCGGTTCGATGTGCAGGTGCATAACGAAGACATTCTCGCTGGCATGATCGCGCGCGGCGAAGGCTGCTTTGTGCTGGGCGCGCATATGGGCAGCTTCGAGATTATTCGCGCACTCGGCAGGCACAACACGGCAGCACGGATAAGTCTCGTGATGTATGAAGATAACGCCAAAAAATTTAACACGGTACTCCGTGCCATTAACCCGAGCCTGGGCCTTCAGGTTATTTCTTTGGGCAAAGTAGACGCCATGCTTAAAGTGGAAGCAGCGCTAAAGCGCGGCGAAATCATCGGCATGCTGGGTGACCGCACGTTTAAGGGCGAGGGCACCGTTGCCTGTCCGTTCCTGGGCGAGGCGGCGCGCTTTCCGACTGGCCCGTTTCGCCTTGCTGCCACGCTGAAACAGCCTTTGGTGATGATGTTCGGTTTGTATCGCGGGGATAATCGCTATGACATCTATTTCGAACGCTTGGTGGATACGTGGAACGTGCCGGGCGCAGCGCGGGACGTTCTCATCGAACGAGCGCAGCATCACTATGTGACACGCCTGGAACACTACTGTCGCGATGCGCCGTACAACTGGTACAACTTCTATGATTTCTGGCGGTAGACGACTGATACGGTCGATGGTGGCTGTAGTGGCGGTGCTCGCCGCGCTCCTGCCGGCTGCAACCGGCGTGGGCGCTGCTGCTGCCGAGGTGGCGACGGCATGGGGCATCGAGCACCTCATGCAAAACCTGCGTCAGGTGAAGTCGGCCAAGGGCAAGTTCGTCGAGCGTAAATATATGGCGATGCTCAATGCGCCGCTGGACGCCAGCGGCACGCTGGTTTACACCGCGCCTGGCCGTCTCGAAAAAGTCACGCTGTTGCCCAAATCTGAAACGCTGGTGCTGGATCAGAACAAGCTCAGCATTGAATATAAAGACCGCAACCAGCGCCGTACGCTGGTGTTGCAGGATTATCCCGTCATCTGGGCGCTGGTCGAGAGCATCCGCTCAACGCTTGCCGGCGATCTGCCGACCTTGAGCCGCTTTTACCGGCCCAGTCTGGCGGGCAGCGAAGATCAATGGCGTTTGTCGCTCAAACCGGCTGAGCCGAAAATGCAAAGCGTGGTGAGGGAAATTCACATCAGCGGCAGCGGCAACCAGGTGCGCACTGTTGAGATTATTGAGGCGGAAGGCGACCGCTCCGTCATGACGATCACCACGATCACGGGAGAGACACCGTGACGGCGAGCGCGTCGTCACGCTGGGCGATCACTGCCTGGCTTGCCGCAATCATTGTTTGCGTTGCCGTCATCGCCCGAACGGAGTTCAGTGCTGATTTGTCCGCGTTTCTGCCGCGCGTGCCCACGCCGGTACAACAGGTATTGGTAGAGCAGTTGCGTGATGGCGTGGTGTCGCGGCTCATCCTCATCGGTATCGAAGGCGCAGCACCGGCGTCAGTGGCGCAAACCAGTAAACGGTTGGCCGCCGAATTACGCACTCAGCAGACGCATTTCGCTGCCATTAGCAATGGCGAGGATACCGGGCCCGCCACCGATCGTGAATTTTTGTGGCGCAATCGCTACTTGTTGAGTCCGGCGGTCAGTGCCGGACATTTTTCCAGTGCGGCATTGCGCGTGGCGCTGGAGGAAAATCTGCAACTGCTGGGCTCACCCGCCGGGGTGCTGGTGCGGCGCATTTTGCCGCAGGATCCCAGCAGTGAGTTGTTGCGCGTGCTGGAACAGATCGAAGGCCTGGCCAAGCCTGACGTACAGGAGGGCGTGTGGTTTTCCAAAGACGGCAAGCGCGCGTTGCTGGTCGCGCAAACGCACGCCGCAGGATACGACATTGATGCGCAGGAACACGCATTGGCGCTGATTCGAAGCGCTTTTTTAAACGCCGCGGGGGCCAACGCCGGGGATGCGCAGAAAATGTTGCTCAGCGGACCAGGTGTTTTTTCCGTGGCCACCCGCGCCCGGATTAAAGCGGATGCGTTACGATTTTCCGTCATTGCCACCACGATGGTGGCCGTGCTGCTGTTGGTGGTGTATCGCTCGCCGCGGGTATTGCTGCTCGGCCTGTTGCCGGTGGTCAGCGGCGCGCTGGCGGGCGTGGCTGCGGTGAGTCTGGGTTTCGGCGCAGTACACGGCATCACTCTGGGATTTGGCGCCACGCTGATCGGCGAAGCGGTGGATTACGCCATCTACCTGTTCACGCAAATCACGCCCGGCACCACACCGGATGACACACTGGCGCGCATTTGGCCGACGTTACGCCTGGGATTGCTGACGTCGATCTGCGGCTTCGGCGCCATGCTGTTGTCGGGCTTTCCGGGGCTTGCGCAATTGGGGTTGTTTTCCATTGCCGGGCTGATCATGGCGGTGGCGGTTACGCGCTATGTGCTGCCGGCGCTGCTGCCGCCGGGATTTACCGTGAACACGACTGCGGGTTTGGCGCCAAAGATGACCGCCGTCGCGCGATGGGCACCGGTGCTGCGCTATCCGTTGATCATTGCCGTCGTGCTCGCGGTCGTCGTCCTCGCCTCGCAGCGCAGTCCGTTCTGGAGCGACGAACTGGCGAGCCTGAGCCCGATCGCGAGCAGCGACCGCCTGCTCGACGACCAATTGCGGCGCGATATCGGCGCGCCGGATGTGCGCCATCTGGTAGTCATCCATGCGGCGGACCAGGAGGCGGTACTCGAAGCGAGCGAGAAAATTTCGGTAATCCTGCGACGGTCGTTGGCGCAGGGTCACTTGCAGGGCTTTGAGTCGCCGTCCGTTTATCTGCCCAGTGCCGCGTCACAGCGTGTGCGCCAGGCGGCGATACCCGAGCCCGCGTTACTGCGCAAAAATCTAGTTGAAGCGCAGCAAGGATTGCCGTTTCGTGACGGCCTGTTCGAGCCCTTTCTGCGCGATGTGGCTGCCGCTAGCGCGCAACCGTTACTGACCCGCGCCAGCCTGCAAGGTACCGCACTGGCGTTAAAGCTGGATTCCCTGCTGGTAAAACGCACTAGCGGGGCGGCGGCGGGTGAGGCAACGGGGTGGGCGGCGATGCTGCCGCTGCGCGGCGTGAGCGCCGCCGCAGCCATTGGACGTGACATCACGCGGGTACCGGACACGCCGGCGGTGTTGATTGATCTGAAGCACGAATCCGATGCGTTGTACCAGACCTATCGCCGCGAAATCATCACCTATGCATTGCTAGGCACCGGCGCTATCGTGCTGCTGTTGCTCGCAAGCCTGCGTTCGCCACGCCGCGTACTCGAGGTGTTGGCGCCACTGGCGGCAGCGGTGACGATCACTTTCAGCTTGCTTGTGCTCAGCGGCAACCCCTTGTCCATTTTTCATTTGGTCGGCCTGTTGCTGGTGGTCGCGATCGGCTCCAACTACGCGCTGTTCTTTGAGCGGCCAGCGGCGACGGAACGAGAGCGTGAACGCACGCTGGTGTCGCTGTTGTTCGCCAACGTCACTACCACCATAGGCTTTGGCCTGCTCGCGTTTTCAGAAGTGCCGGTCTTGCATGCCATCGGCGGCACGGTCGCCATCGGCGCGATTCTGAGCCTCGCGTTTTCCGCCATCCTGATTGCACGCGCGTCTATACAGACGGTGAGGCTGCCATGACAATGGATGCCGTCTACGATCCGGCGCCGCAGCCTGCCGCCAACCGCATTCTGCTGGTGATGTTGCCGGGCGCCAAAGGCCGTCCACAAGATATGTTGCACTATGGATTTGTGCAGGCATTGCGCGAACGCAGTCTGCCCATCGATGTCGTGGCGGTGGAAGCGCATCTGGGTTATTACCTTGAGGGCAGCCTCGGCCCGCAACTGACGTATGACATCATTGCGCCGGCGCGCGCCAGAGGGTACCAGCGGATTTGGCTGATGGGTATTTCGCTGGGCGGCATGGGTGCGTTGATGTACGCCAACGAACACCCGGCGGAGATTGAGGGTGTCATCCTGCTGGCGCCTTTTCTCGGGGTACGCGGCACGATAGCCGAGGTGGTGAACGCGGGCGGGCTGGCGCATTGGCAACCCGGCGTCATCCAAGCGGACGACGATGATCGTCGGCTGCTGGCGTGGATTAAAGCTTACCCGCCCGTCACCACGGTAGTGCCGAGGATTTACCTGGGTTATGGGACAGAAGACCGTTTTGCCGTGGCGAGCCAAATGCTGGCGGAGCGATTGCCTGCCGCGCGGGTTGTGAGTATTCCGGGCCAGCACGATTGGGCGACCTGGATAAGCTTGTGGCATCACCTGCTGGATCAGGCGGTGTTTTCCGACGGCGGAATGTCAGCGCGCGATGAGGCTTTCACTGCCTTGCGCATTACGGCGCTCCACGCATAGAATGCAACCGCTTGCCATCCGCCATTTTTCCGTCATCAATAGTCTCGGTGCGGGTGCTGCGTCGATCACGAGCGCGTTGCGTGAAAGGCGATCGGGATTGGCTGCCTGCGATTTTGAAACTGCCGTGCTCGATACCTGGATCGGAGTGGTTGCGGGATTGGATGAATGTCGCTTGAGAGTCGATCTTCATGCGTATGAATGCCGCAACAACCGGCTCGCGCAAATGGGTCTGGAGTTGGATGGATACGCGCTCGCCGTAGCGCAAGCCCGTGAAAAATACGGCGCGGCGCGCATCGGTGTTTTCATGGGTACCAGCACGTCGGGCATTTTGCAGACCGAGCTTGCCTATCGCCACCGCGATCCGGTTACAGGGATGTTGCCAGCGGACTATCACTACGCCGAAACGCAGAATACATTTTCTCTGGCGGATTTTGTGCAACGCTATCTCGGCTTGAGCGGCCCGGCGGTGACGGTGTCTTCGGCGTGCGCTTCATCCGCCAAAGTCTTCGCTCATGCGGCGCGTATGATGGCAGCGGACGTGTGCGATGCGGCGGTGGTCGGTGGCGTGGATTCACTATGCCTGACAACCTTGTATGGTTTTAAATCACTGGGACTGACAGCGCGCACGCCTTGCCGTCCCTACGACGTATGCCGCGACGGTATCTCCATCGGCGAGGGCGCGGGCTTTGCGCTGCTGGAAAAAACCCCGGCGCAAGCGCCTGCCGGGGAGATGCAGTTGCTGGGTGTCGGCGAAAGCGGCGATGCCTATCACATGTCTACGCCGCATCCCGAAGGACTGGGCGCAAAACTCGCCATGCAGCAAGCGCTGCATACGGCAGGACTCGCACCCGCTGACATTGATTACATCAACCTGCACGGCACCGCCACCAAAGCCAATGATGCCAGTGAAGATAAAGCCGTGTACGCGCTGTTTGGAGACGCAACGCCTTGCAGTTCCACCAAAGGCTCGACCGGGCATCTGCTCGGCGCGGCCGGCATTACGGAAGCGATCATCGCGTTGCTCGCGATTGAACAGGACCTGTTGCCCGGCGGCATGCACACGCAAAATATCGATCCCGCGCTGCGCAGCCACTACCTGCTCGATAACCGTGACGCTCGCGTGCGGCGGGTGCTGAGCAACTCGTTTGGCTTTGGCGGCAGCAATTGCAGTCTCGTGTTGGGAGTTGGCGGCTGATGCGCGTATTCGTCGAAGGCGTGGGTTTGCTCGGCCCCGGACTGAATAGTTGGCAGGCCAGCCGCGCGTTACTGACGGGGGCGGTAGCGTATGTTCCGCTGCCCACCGGAGTCACGGCCAGCGAGTTGCTGCCTGCTGCGGAGCGGCGTCGTACCGGTTTGCCGGTCAAACTGGCCCTAGCTGCGGGGCACGAGGCATTGCGCCACGCCGGGCGTGACCCTGCAACCATGGCGACCGTGTTCACGTCTTCCGCCGGTGATGGCGAAAACCTTCACCACATCTGTGCCTCGCTGGCCTCGCCGGAACGGGATATTTCGCCGACACGCTTTCATAACTCGGTACATAACGCGCCGGCCGGTTACTGGAGTATTGCGACGCATTCGCAGGAATCATCCACCAGCTTGTGCTGCCATGACGCGAGCTTTGCCGCAGGGTTGCTCGACACCGCGGCGCAAGTCACGGCGGATGTCAAAGCGGTGACGCTGATCGCCTACGATCAACCGTATCCTGAACCCTTGCACAGTGTGCGTCCGATCAGCGCAAGTTTTGGCATGGCCATGGTGCTCGCGCCGCAAGCCACCCACCCGGTGTTTGCCGTGCTCGATATCCATTTTGTAGCTGGAAAAGCCAGTGAATCGCGCATGACGGATGCTGCGCTCGACGCGGTGCGATCGACGGTGCCGGCGGCGCGCTGCTTGCCGTTGCTTGCGGCGTTGGCGCGCGGCTCCAGCACGGAAATCATTCTTGCTTTCGACGAGAAAAACCATTTACACGTGGCGGTGGCGCCGTGGTCATGAATAGAGCCGATATCGCCCGGCTGATTCCGCACGCCGGGGCCATGTGCCTGCTGGACGGCGTGTTGCAATGGGATGCAGCACACATCCGTTGTGTCAGCAGCACCCATCGAGACCTGATGAATCCGCTGCGTACTGGCGGGCAGTTGCCTGCATTGTGCGGCGTCGAGTACGCGGCCCAGGCCATGGCGGTTCACGGCGGGCTTGCGAACAACACCGGCAGCAAGCCCGCATCGGGTTATCTAGTGAGTCTGCGCGATGTCATTTGCCGCCAGTCCAGGCTGGATAACCTGGATGGCGATCTGATGGTGGATGCCGAGCGGCTCATGGGCGATCAACAACGTGTCATCTATCAATTCACGCTGGCGGTGGGCGCGCACGAGGTATTGAGCGGGCGCGCAACGGTCGTGCTGGATGCAGCGGCTTGAAACAGTTCATGGGAGGCTTACGATGAAACGCGCGCTGGTCACCGGCGGCAGTGGTGCGCTCGGTGCGGCGATATGCCGGCGGCTTGCGGCTGATGGCTGTTACGTCTACGTCCATGCCAACCATCATTTGCAACAAGCGGAAAGTGTCAGTTCCGGGATAAACGCCAGCGGCGGTTCCGCGCGCGCGGTGGCATTCGATGTGACGGACTACGCGCAGACCGGCGCCGCGTTGCAAACACTGCTCGCCGACGGCGCGATTCAGATTATCGTCAATAACGCCGGCATTCACGACGACGCCGTAATGCCGGGCATGCGGCCCGACCAATGGTCGCAGGTATTAGCGGTGTCCCTTAACGGATTTTTCAATGTGACGCAGCCGCTGCTGTTGCCGATGATCGGCACCCGCTGGGGGCGCATCGTCAATGTGTCGTCGGTCGCAGCGCTCACCGGCAATCGCGGCCAGACCAACTACGCCGCCGCCAAGGCGGGCTTGCACGGCGCGACCAAATCACTGGCACTGGAACT
>JAYVQD010000104.1:0-10014 GCA_043777275.1 Nitrosomonadales bacterium | reverse complement strand
TGCCCATAGTGGCATTGCCCTGCGGATCGAGATCGACCAGCAAGACGCGTTGCTTGGCGGCGGCAAGACTGGCGGCAAGGTTGAAGCCGGTGGTGGATTTACCCACGCCGCCTTTTTGGTTGGTGATTGCGAGTATGCGTGCCATAGTTTTCAAGCCGCTTTCAGAAAAACCAGATGGCGCTCGGCTTCCAGGCCGGGCACCGTGAGTGGCGTCACACCACAAAGTTTGAAACCGCTTTTGAGCTGGGCGATCTCGGCAACCGGATGCACGCCCTTCATCGCCAGCAACAGTCCGTCAGCAGCGACTAAGCGGCCCGCCATGTCGGCAAACGCCGGCAGATCAGAAAAGGCGCGCGAGACGACCAGGCTAAATAATTGTTTTGATTGATATTTTTCCAGGCGCTCGCACACCACGTCGACATTGCTCAGTTTGAGCTCTATCACTGCTTGATTGAGGAAGGCCGCTTTTTTGCTGTTACTGTCGAGCAGCGTTACCTGGGCGCCGGGCAGCGCCAGCGCCAACGGGATGCCGGGCAACCCCGCGCCACTGCCGACGTCGAGTATCGTCAGAGGTGTGGCTGCGGTTACCGCCAGAGCAGCCATAGCAGTCATAGCAGTCATAGAGGTTAGGTGGGGCACCACCGCGAGACTGTCGAGCAGATGATGGGTGAGTATTCTGTCCTCATCGCGCACGGCGGTGAGGTTGTAGACCTTGTTCCATTTTTGCACCAGCGCTACGTAGGCGAGCAACGTCTGCTGCGTTTCTGCAGGCAGTGCCATTTTCAACTGCGCAAGGCCCTGCGACAATTTTTCTGCTGCGCTCATGCGGTCTTGCGTTGGCCGCTAAAGCCGCGCTTGGCATACACCATCAGCACCGAAATCGCGGCCGGTGTAATACCCGAAATGCGGGCGGCTTGCCCTAGTGTTTCCGGCTGATGTTTGGCCAGCTTTTGCTGGGCCTCTATCGACAATCCGGAAATCTTGGCGTAATCGAGATCTTGCGGCAGGCGTGTGTTTTCCTGCTGGGCGCTGCGCTCGATTTCTTCTTGCTGACGCTCGATGTAACCGTGGTACTTGGCCTGAATTTCCACTTGTTCGGCCACTTGCACGTCGTCCACGCCGGGACCGGCGCCGGGCAAGGTCATGAGCGCGCCATAGCTCACATCGGGACGGCGCAGCAAATCAAGCAGCGGGTATTCGCGCTCCATCGCCTGGCCCAGCACGCGTTGCGCATCCGCCTCGGTCACCACGCGCGGATTCACCCACGTCGCCTTCAGGCGTTCCTGTTCGCGCGCTACCGCTTCGCGCTTTTTCTCAAACGCAGCCCAGCGCACATTGTTCACCGCGCCGAGCTTGCGGCCGATTTCGGTTAGGCGCAGATCCGCGTTGTCTTCACGCAGCGACAACCGGTATTCGGCGCGGCTGGTAAACATGCGGTACGGCTCCGACACCCCGCGCGTAATCAAATCATCGACCAGCACGCCGAGATACGCCTCGTTGCGCTTCGGACACCACGCATCACGTTCGGTCACGTGCAGCGCGGCATTCAGCCCCGCCAGTAATCCTTGCGCGGCCGCTTCTTCGTAACCGGTGGTGCCGTTGATCTGCCCTGCAAAAAACAGGCCGGCGATCGCTTTGGTTTCGAGCGAGCTTTTTAGCCCGCGCGGATCAAAGTAATCGTATTCAATGGCGTAACCAGGCCGCGTGATGTGCGCGTTTTCAAGTCCCTTGATGGAGCGCACCAGCGCAAGTTGCACATCGTACGGCAGGCTGGTGGAAATCCCGTTGGGATAGAACTCGTGTACGGTCAGGCCTTCGGGTTCGAGAAAAATCTGGTGCGAATCCTTATCGGCGAAGCGTGTGATCTTGTCTTCGATCGACGGGCAATAGCGCGGGCCGATACCTTCAATCACACCGGTAAACAGCGGCGATCGATCGAGCCCGGCGCGAATGATGTCATGCGTGCCCAGATGGGTATGCGTAATCCAGCACGGCAGTTGTTGCGGATGCTGCGCGCGCGATCCCATAAAAGAAAACACCGGCGCCGGATCATCACCCGGCTGTTCCGTCATCACCGAAAAATCGATGCTGCGGCCGTCGATGCGTGGCGGCGTGCCGGTTTTAAGGCGGCCTACGGGGAGCTTTAACTCGCGCAATCGCTGCGCCAACGTCAGCGCGGGCGGGTCTCCCGCGCGGCCTGCTTGATAATTTTCAAGGCCCACATGCACGCGGCCCGCGAGAAAGGTACCTGCGGTCAACACCACCGCGCGCGCTTTGAAGCGCACACCGATTTGGGTAATAACGCCGGTGACTTTGTCACCCTCAAGAATCAGGTCATCCACCGCCTGCTGAAAAATGCGCAGGTTTGGATGGTTTTCAAGCCGCGAGCGTATTGCCTTGCGATACAAGATACGATCCGCCTGTGCACGCGTCGCGCGCACGGCCGGGCCTTTGCGTGAATTGAGAATGCGAAATTGGATGCCGGCTTCGTCTGTGGCCGCCGCCATGGCGCCGCCCAAGGCATCGACTTCCTTAACCAAATGCCCTTTACCGATGCCGCCGATGGAAGGATTGCACGACATCTGACCCAGTGTTTCTACGCTGTGGGTCAATAGCAAGGTGTTACAGCCCATGCGCGCGGCAGCCAACGCGGCCTCGCTGCCGGCGTGGCCTCCTCCAACAACAATTATATCATATAAATCAATATTTTGCATTACTTTACTGACATCGCACAAGGGTACGCATTATAGCGAAATCACGGGGCTCGCGATAGCCATCGTTAGGGGCCATGTTTCACGTGAAACATGGCCGCCCTGCTATTTTCCGATACAGAATCGCGAGAAAATTTCGCCCAACAGGTCGTCAGACGTGACTTCGCCGGTGATCGACATCAGCGCCTCGTGGGCGCCGCGCAACTCTTCAGCAAGCAACTCCTGCCGCTGCGCTTCCTTGTCCGCGCGTGCCAAACCGGCTTGCGCCGCACGCAACGCTTCGAGATGCCGCGCGCGCGCCATGAATACGCCCTCCGCTTCGCCGCGCCAGCCGATGGCTTCGGCCAAGGCCGTGCGCAGCGTTTCGATGCCTTCACCTGTTTTGGCGGAAAGCGTCACTGTCCCCCTGTCACCCTCCCGTGACCAGCCAGCTTCCTTGCCAGCGAGGTCCGCCTTGTTATAAACCCGCAGGCGCGACATTCCGTCGGGCAGTTTCGCCAGAATGGCGCGGTCTTCGACTGACTCACCCAGGGTGGCGTCGATCACCAGCACCGCCAGATCAGCCTTGGCGATGGTTTCCCAAGTACGTGCGATGCCGATGCGCTCGACCGGGTCGCTGGATTCGCGCAATCCGGCTGTATCAACCATATGCACCGCCACCCCAAAGAGGTTAATGCTCTGGCGAATGGCATCGCGGGTGGTTCCAGGAATCTCTGTCACGATGGCCACTTCCTCGCCCGCCAGCCGGTTAAGCAGACTGGACTTGCCGGCATTGGGCCGCCCGGCCAGCACCACCAGTGCACCCTCTCGCAACAGGCTGCCTTGATCCGACGCTCGCAGCAGTTGCGCCAGACGCGACTGTATGCCCTCCAGCCGCCGCTGCTGGTCGCCGCGCGTGCCGACGTCGATTTCCTCTTCGGGGAAATCCAGGGTCGCTTCCGTAAGCGCCCGCAACTCCAGCAACTGCTGGCCCAAGGCATTAATTTCGGCGGAAAACTCGCCTTGTATGGAGCGATTGGCGCAGCGTGCAGCCTGCTCGGTGGACGCATCGATCAAGTCAGCCACGCCTTCGGCCTGCGCCAAATCCATCTTGCCATTCAGGTACGCGCGTTTGCTGAATTCCCCCGGTTCTGCCACTCTGGCACCTAGGGTAAGACAGCGTTTGAGCAAGCGCTGCAGCACCACGGGCCCGCCGTGACCCTGGAGTTCCAGCACATCTTCGCCCGTATAGGAATGCGGCGCGGGAAAATACAGCGCCAACCCTTGGTCGATCAGACCACCAGAACCATCACTGAAATCACACAACGTTGCCTCGCGCGCGCGCAAATCTTTGCCACAGATGCCGAGGATGAATTTGCCGAGCGCGCGGCCCGATACCCGTACCACCCCGATACCGGCGCGACCGGGGGCCGTGGCAATTGCCGCTACGGTGTCGTGATTGGAGGCAGCCAATGTTTCACGTGAAACAGTCTCTGTCGCTCAATGGCGCTGTTTCATACCTTGCCGCCAGCCGGTTTCTGGTTAGCGCGCTCGATTGCGCCGTTAATCTGCCACTGCTGCGCAATCGAAAGTATGTTGTTCACCAGCCAATACAACACCAGTCCTGCAGGGAAGAAGAAAAAGAATACGCTGAAAGCAATCGGCATGATCTTCATCACCTTGGCCTGCACCGGATCCGGCGGCTCGGGATTAAGCCGAGTTTGAATAATCATTGAAGCGCCCATCAGCACCGGCAAGATATACCACGGATCAATCGCTGATAGATCGGTAATCCAGCCGTAGAACGGCGCGTGGCGCAGCTCAACGGAAGCCAGGATTACCCAATAAAGTGCAATAAAAACAGGCATTTGAACGATTATAGGCAAGCAGCCTGCCATGGGGTTGACCTTCTCCTTCTGGTATAGCTCCATCATCCCCTTCTGCATACGCTGGCGGTCGTCACCGTAGCGTTCTTTCAACTGCTGCATCTTCGGCGCGATCAGCTTCATCTTGGCCATTGCCTTGTAGCTGGCTGCCTGCAGCGGGTAGAAAATGGCCTTTATCAACACCGTCAGCAGAATAATCGCTATACCCCAGTTCCCCACCCAGCCGTGTATCCATGTAAGCACCATGAACAAAGGCACGGCAATCACGGTGAGTATGCCGAAATCCACCACGAGGTCCAGACCTGGCGCGAGCGTCTCCAGGGTCTTGGTATCTTGCGGCCCGGCGTAAAGTGGTGCGCCCACGGTTGCGCTCTTTCCAGCGGGAATCGCCGCGCCGGATACTTTTACACCAGCCGCATACAGACCGCTTTCCAGCTTGCTGGTATAAAACTCACGCGCCATCTTGTCTTTAGGCAAGAACGCACTCAGAAAGTAATGCTGAACAATCGCTACCCAGCCCTCGTCCTGACTGGTTTTGCTGTAGGGAGTCTTACCTTTGTCTACATCATCAAACGCAACCTTCTGGAATTTTTCGGCCTTGGTGTAAACCGCCAACCCGGTGTAAGTCGGCAACATTGCTGAATCGCCATCCGGCGGTTTGCGATCACGCACCAACTGAAAATACCCATGGGGTTGTAGCGCCGTATCGCCGTCATTTTGAATGTCATAGGAAACATCGACCACGTAGCTGCCGCGCGCAAACTTATAAACCTGCGCTACTTTTACGCCTACGGCCTCTGGTGACTCGGGCGCCTCGAGGCGCACCTCCACACCCATTGCGCCATCCGCCAGTTTGTATTCACGACTCACGACGGTATAGGTCGTCCGATGATTGGGCAACCCCGGCCCTATCAGGCCTGATTGCGCGATATACGTGTTGTCGGGCGTGCTTTGAAACAGGATGAAATCTTTTGTTTTATCCAGCGTGCCCTTGTGTTGCTTGAACTCCAGCCGCCGAATATCGCCACCGACGGTACTGATCTCCGCGCGCAAGACGTCGGTCTCCACTTTGATCAGTTGACCACCCGCCGCTATGCCTGTCGGCGCCGCGCCAGCGGTAACCGCCTGTGGTGCAGCCGGCACGCCTGACACGTTGACGTTGGGTGCCGCAGGCGCGACTGGTACCGGTATGCCACCGGGATCACCCTTCTTTCCTGCCGTCGGCGTGGTTGCCTGCGCTGGCGGTTTTTGATCGCGCTGCCACGCGTCGACTAACATGAACGTCGAAAACGTGAAGACAAAAAACAGTATGAGCCGTTGGGTATCCATCGTTACAGTCTTATGCCGTTATTCAGTTTGAAGGGAAGCCTGCATCTGGCTGCGTCGTACTACCGCAACCCACTTTACTACTATCATTATTACCGCCACCACCCTCTGTACCCTGAATGCCGCTACCAAAACGCGCCGCTACATCGCGCAGTAGCCGGTCCAGTTCGCGCCGAATGGCAAGGTTGCCATATTTACGCAGATCATTTTTTTGCTGGAAGACTACATCCACTGCCGGTAATTTCGCCTTCACTGACCGGAACGCCTCTCGAGCCAATCGCTTGCAGCGGTTGCGGTCTACGGCCCGTGGGGCCGCTTTTCGGCTCGAAATCAGACCGAGTCTTGCCGCCGGCCATGTGTTTATCAAGGCGCGAACGATAAAGTTCTTGCCTGACAACCGACATGGGGCTGCAAGTGCTGCCCGGTATTCCTCGGGGCGCGAGAGTTTCTTTGGCTTGCCCGGCGGATCCAGCCTCGCCGGAGGCGCGCTACCGGGTAGATGAGACACAAATTATTCTAATAATCAATGTGTTATTGGATCGCCCTGCTGGAACACTCCCAACCAACATGCGCGCGCCAATGTCCACCTAAAGCTTTTATGGCAATTACAACGGTAATGGCTACCGCGCCTGCCACAGACCAGCGAGCTTAAGCTACGGCTACGCCGACAGTACCGCTCTGCCTTTAGCGCGGCGGGCACGAATGATGGCTCGTCCACCCCGGGTTTTCATGCGAGCGCGGAAACCGTGCGTGCGGGCACGGCTGATCTTGGAGGGCTGAAAAGTTCTTTTCATGACAGTATCTTCCTGAACTAGGGCCGTACTGAAAGGGCCCGTGTGATTTGCCCGGACCATAGTCCTGACGTAACCTCTTATTACATCGCGTTTCAGGGTGGTTTGTCAATAAGAACGCTTCTTTGCTACTGTATTGGCGCTGCCTAATTTTTTCGAGCAGCCTGGTCTTCGACACAATCCCGCGATTGTGGATAACTCGATCCAAAGCACGTAAAATCGTTTTCACACGGTGCTAATTTCGCTCGCCCGCCTTAACCCTGACCTGCACCCGCACCAGCACCAGCACTTTACCCGCCTAAGCGCAAAAGCAATCCATGGACAAATTTTGGAGCTATTGTCTTTCTCAGTTCGAGAAAGAATTGCCCGCCCAACAGTTCATAACCTGGATCAAGCCGCTCTCGGTACAACAAGACGATGCGGCGACCCTCACTGTGGTCGCACCGAATCGCTTTGTGTTGCAATGGGTCAGAGACAAATTCTTAGCCCGTTTACAATCGCTGGCGAACGAACATTTTGGCGTGTCTATGACGGTCGCGCTGCTACTCGCCGACAAGCCACCATCCAACACGTCTTCTGTCTCTACTGTCGCGCCTGCTACCAGCGCCTCGAGCACGACGAGCACACCCACCGCTACCCGCTTATCGCCCGCTGCCAGCACGCCCAGTCGCCCCGCATTGCTGCCACGCGATCTTTCGCGGCTGAACCCCGCTTTTACCTTCGATAGCTTCGTTACTGGCAAAGCCAATGAACTCGCCCGTGCTGCGGCCGCGCAAGTTGCCGAGAAATCCGGCACCGCCTACAACCCCTTGTTCATCTACGGCGGTGTTGGGTTAGGCAAGACCCATTTGGCACACGCCATAGGCAATTATTTCCGCACGCACACGCCGCAAGGTAAGGTGCGTTACATCCATGCCGAGCAATATGTATCCGATGTGGTGCGCGCCTACCAGCACAAGGCGTTTGATGATTTTAAACGCTACTATCACTCGCTGGACATGTTGCTGATCGACGACATCCAGTTTTTCAGCGGCAAGAGCCGCACCCAAGAAGAGTTTTTCTACGCCTTCAATGCGTTGATCGAGTCCCACAAACAAGTGGTGATTACCTGCGATACCTATCCCAAGGAAATCGCGGGCATGGAAAATCGCCTCATCTCGCGTTTTGGCTGGGGACTCACCGTCGCGGTCGAACCACCCGAGCTGGAAATGCGCGTTGCGATCCTGATCAAGAAAGCGGAACAAGAAGCCATTACGCTACCTGAAGACGTTGCCTTTTTTCTCGCCCGGCATATTCAATCCAACGTGCGCGAACTTGAGGGTGGACTCAAGCGCATCCTGGCCTACGCTCGCTTCACAGGACATGATATTTCCGTCGATCTGTGCCGTGAGGCGCTGCGTGACCTGCTCGCGGTGCAGAACCGTCAAATATCTATCGAGAACATCCAAAAGACCGTCGCCGATTATTATAAGATCAAGGTCTCCGAGATGTATTCGAAGAAACGCACGCGCAATGTCGCCCGACCCCGCCAGATCGCCATGGCGCTGGCTAAAGAACTGACACAACTCAGTTTGCCGGATATCGGTGAAGCCTTTGGTGGTCGTGACCACACCACAGTATTGCATGCCTGCCGCAAAGTGACGGATCTGAAAACAACGCACGGCGACATCAATCGTGATATCTCGTCGTTGTTAAAAGTATTACGTTGTTAGTATTAACATTAATGTGTGGACAACCTGTTGATGCTTTGTGGATAACTATCCGTTTCAACGGAAACGAATATTCGATGCACATTTTCCACACCGCTTTACGCCGGGTTATCCCGTAGTAAAATGTGAATTAACTATTTGAGAATATTGTTTTTTTAGAGTTATCCACAGCGATGCCTCTGCCTTATTAGTCTTACTAAAGAGTATTTCTTATGAAACTACTACAAATAGATCGTGATGCGCTGTTAACGCCTTTGCAGGCTGTCACTGGCATTGTCGAAAAACGCCATACCCTCCCGATTCTGTCTAACGTCTTGATTGAACGTAAAAAAGATGCTCTGCATCTGGTCGCCACTGATCTTGAAATCCAGATCACAACCTCCTGCGAGGCTGCCGGCAAAGCAGGAGAAGACCAACGGCTGACGGTATCCGCTCGCAAGCTGCAAGACATCTTGCGCTCGTTACCAGACGGCGCTGAGACCACACTGGATCTCCAAGCGAATAAGTTGCAAGTCAAAGCCGGCAAGAGCCGCTTTAACCTGCAAACCATGCCAGCCGATGACTTTCCGAAAATGGCTGACGCTGGGGAGTTACAAGGTAAATTCTCTATCCCGCAAAAACTATTGCTGGACCTGCTGCTACTGGTGCAATACGCCATGGCGCAACAAGATATTCGCTACTATCTCAACGGCCTGTTACTGGTGCTCGACGGCAACAAGATCAAAGTCGTTGCCACCGACGGCCATCGCTTGAGTTATGCCGAAGGAACGGTGAGCGAATCGCATGAAAAACGTGAAGTGATTTTGCCGCGTAAGGCCGTGGTTGAATTATCTCGGCAACTTAGTTCAGGCGATGCGGAGCTGTACGTGGAACTTTATGCCGCCCAAGTGCGCTTCAAATATGCCAACAGTGAGCTGGTTACCAAAATCATCGACGGCAAGTTTCCCGATTACACGCGAGTTATCCCCGTCAACTACAACAAGAAGATCACCCTGGAACGACAGGGATTATTGCAATCACTGCAACGCGCCGCAATCTTATCCAATGAAAAATTCCGCGGCGTGCGCTGGATGATTACCGGCAACAGCCTGCGCATTTCGTGCACCAACAGCGAGCAGGAAGAAGCCCAGGAAGAAATGGAAGTCGATTACACCGGGGAAGCGCTCGACGTCGGGTTCAATATTACCTACCTGCTCGATGTACTGAACAACGTACATACCGAAAAAATCGACTGCGCTTTTGGTGATGCCAACAGCAGCATGTTGATTACCATACCCGACCGTGATGACTTCCGTTATGTCGTCATGCCGATGCGGATTTGATCGTTACTGCTTAGTATGTAATCCAAGAATCCACCACAGCAACACCAACAGAAAGTCGACACAGACGAAATGGCAGAGAACAAAGACCACAAAGATTTGAAAGACGCGAGCGAATATGACTCGTCCAGTATCAAAATGCTCAAAGGTCTGGAGGCGGTCCGTAAACGTCCCGGCATGTATATCGGCGACACCAGCGATGGGTCCGGATTGCATCACATGGTGTTTGAGGTCGTAGACAATGCGATTGACGAAGCGCTGGCTGGTTATTGCAACGAAATCACCATCACCAT
>JAYVQD010000103.1:0-34794 GCA_043777275.1 Nitrosomonadales bacterium | reverse complement strand
CGCGCAATCGTTTCAACATAGATCGCGCCGCGCCCGCTGACCCAACTGTTGTTCATGCCGATGACGCCGACGCCGTGCTGGTTGGCTTTTTCAATGGCCATTTCCGCCGCGCGCATCAGGGTGTACATGCCGCAATTGTTGCCGCCGTCTATCATGGCGGACACGGGTGTTTCGTACACCGCCTTCAACCGGCGACGCGGCTGGCGCAGGTTTTTGTGCTCGAACACATTGAGCAACTTGGGCAGGCCGGAATACTCGTAGCCGCACAACGCGGCGTCCATCACGTGTGCGGCGATCACGCCGGCTTGCTCGTCGTCGTAGCCGGTTTTTTTGAGGGAGGCGACGGACAGCGCGCGGGCTTCGTCGGCGGTGAGGTGTACCCGGTCGGGCGACAGCATTTTCATATGGGAATCCCTAATGTGGCAGAATCAAAGCGAGTGCCGACGATATCAAGGATGCCTGTGCGAAACAACAACCATGAACTTTGAACTCCCCGAAGAACTGCGCATGCTGCGAGAAAGCGCCGCACGCTTCACCACGCGCGAGCTGATGCCGCACGAGCCGCTGGTGATCCGCCGCGAGGCCGAGCGCGGTTACACCGACCTGCCGCTGCTGCCGCCGGAACTTGAAAAACAGATTATGGACAAGGCCCGCGCCGCCGGACTGGCGGGGCTTGAGGTGCCGGAGGAACACGGCGGCGCGGGCGCGAGCATCCTCGCCAAATGCGTGGTGGTGGAGCAACTGAAGCACAGCATTTTGTTTCCGTTTGGTTTTGCGCCGAATTTCCCCGATGTGTTCATGCTGCTCGAATCGTGCAAGGGCGCGCAGATCGACAAATACCTCAAGCCCTTTCTGCGCGGCGAAACGCAATCGTGCATCGCCATCACCGAGCCGAGTGCGGGCGCCGATGCGTCGGGCATCAAGATGCGTGCCGAGCGGCGCGACGGCAAGTGGCTATTGAACGGCAGCAAGATTTTTATCACACACGCGCGCTACGCCGATTTTATGATCGTGGTCACGCTGACCGATCCCGCCAAGGGGTCGCGCGGCGGCATGACCACGTTTTTGCTTGACGCCAAGCAACCGGGCATCACGGTGCCCACCGCGTATCCGATGATCGGCGACTATGCCCCTTACGCCGTGCATTTCGACAATGTGCAAGCCAACGACGATCAGGTGCTGGGTGTGGTGGGCGAAGCCTTCGCGCCGCTGCAAGGCCGGCTTGGCCTGCGGCGGCTGGAGATCGCCGCCACCTGCGTGGGGCTGGCCACGCGCTGCCTGAAAATGATGATCGAGCAGGCCAAGCTGCGCAGCACCTTCGGTGCGCCGCTCGCCGAGCGTCAGGCGGTGCAATGGTGGATCGCTGACAGCTACCGTGAAATCGAGTTGACGCGTCTCGCGCTCTACAAGCTGGCGTGGGATCTCGATCAACAGCACGACACGCGGCGCGATGCGTCGATGGTCAAAGTGCAGGCCACCGAAATGGTGGGCGCGGTGGTGGATCGCGCGATGCAGTTGTTCGGCGGCATGGGCATGTCGAAAGAACTGCCGCTGGAATACATCTCGCGCGTGGTACGTATTTATCGCATTGTTGAGGGCCCAAGCGAGGTGCATCGCTGGGTGGTGGCGCGCGATTTATTGAAAAACGGCTTGCCGTTTTAAATCCATAAATATTGAATATAATCAAATACTTACATTAAAATGAATCTCGCCATCAACGGAAAAACCGCCATCGTCACCGCCTCCAGCGGCGGCCTCGGTGAATTCGCCGCGCGTGCGCTGGCGGCAGAAGGCGTCAATCTCGTGCTGTTCGCCCGATCAGCCGACACACTGCGCGTCAAAGCGGCGGAAATCGCTAAACAGCACGGCGTGAAGGTTCTGCCGGTGGCAGGTGACATGCGCATCGCCGCTGACGTGGATCGGCTGATCGACGAAACAACGCGCGCGTTCGGCGCGCCGGATATTCTGGTGCTCAACACCGGCCGCCCGCCGGTACCGATGCGCGAAGTGCTCGACGAAAACGATGACGATCGCTGGCAGCAAGCCTACGAAACGCAGTTGCGCGGGGCGATACGTGTCGTTGGAAAAGTCGCGCCGTTGCTGGTGGCGCGCGGCTGGGGTCGCATCGTCGGCATCACCTCTGCTTCTGTGAAACAACCCATGACCAAGCATGGCTTGTCCACGGTGTTTCGTGCAGGGCTGACCGGTTATCTGCGCCACTTGGCTAACGAGATCGCCACTACCGGCGTCACCGTGAACACCGTATGCCCCGCATCCGTCGGCACCGAAGCGATGGAGAAAAGTTACGACTTGAAGCTGCGCGCACAGCAGGTGCCGATGCGCCGCATCGGCAAGCCGGAAGAACTCGGCGCGATGGTGGCATTTTTATGTTCTGATCTGGCGGGGTTTACCACGGGTGCGGCGATACAGGTGGATGGCGGGATGGTGGCTTCGCTGGCGTGAACTCCCTACTCCGCTTTCATCCCCGACGCTTTCACCACCACCGCCCAGCGCTCGATCTCGCTCTTGATGAATGCCTGAAATTCCTGCGGCGTGTTACCGATGGGTTCCGCGCCCTCGGCGATCAGCCGGTCTTTCATGTCCTGCGATTGCAGCGCGCGGGTGAGCGCACCATGCAAACGGTTAACAATGGGCATAGGCACGCCTGCGGGCGCGAGAACACCAAACCACAGCGTCGCTTCATAACCCGGCACGCCGGCCTCCGCCACGGTGGGCAATTCAGGCAGTACCGAAATGCGCTTCGCGCCCGTGACGCCGAGCGCGCGCAAGCGGCCCGAACGCGCGTAAGGCAACACACCCGGCACCGCGCCAAAGGTCATGGTGATCTGCCCCGCCAACACGTCGATCAACGCAGGGCCCACGCCTTTATAGGGCACATGCACGAGATCGAGTTTGGTGTGCAGCACAAACAATGCCGTCGCCAGATGCGCGCCGCTGCCCGCGCCGCCGGTGCCAAACGTTAATTGCCCCGGCCGCGCGCGTGCGAGCACGATCAGCTCCTGCACATTTTTCGCGGGCAACGAGGGATGCACCGCCAGTATCGTCGGCACCTTGGCAATCAGTGTGATCGGCTGCAAATCCCGCAGCGGGTGGTAACTCAATTTGCGATACAGCGTGGGGTTCACCGCCATGTTGGCAATGTTGCCGAGCACGAGGTTGTAACCGTCGTTGGGCCACTTCGCGGCGATCTCCACGCCCAGCGAGCCGCCCGATCCGCCGCGGTTTTCAACCACCACTTGCTGGCCCAAGGCCTCGGTAATCTTGATCGCCGCGATGCGGCCAATCACATCGTTCGCGCCGCCGGGCACGAAGGGGATCATCATGCGTAGCGGCTTCACCGGATAGGCCTGTCCCGAGGTTGTTGAAGCGTCCTGCGCGTGCGCAACGCCGGCGCCCGCCATCCATGCCAGCGCCAGTGACATGCGCAAAAAGCCGCTATTCCCATTTACAATGCGTTTCACGAATGCTCCATCAGAATGTGTTGCGTTAGTATAAATCGTGCGCGCGCAGGGCTGGAGGATTCTTTATTTTCATGAACCGTGTCAAATACTGGAGCATGCAATTCGATGGTAACCCGATCAAAAGCACGTACACCCACACCCAAACCCGCAGGCAAATCCGCACCGCATCAACCCGATCCCAATCGCGTGTTCAAAGGCGGCATGCCGGCCACGCTGGGCATGCGCCTCGTTTCACTGAGCAAGAAAAAAGTGGTCGCCGAAATGATCGTTAAAGACCAGCATCGCAACTGGAACGGTCGCGTCAACGGCGGCGCGATCATGTCGCTGGCGGACGCCACCGGCGCTGCGGGCGCGGTGGCCAACATGCCGCCGAATCATCGCGGCGGCACATTGGAATCGAAAACGAATTTTTTCGCGGCAGGTCAGGGCCCGATTTTGCGCGCGGTTGCGATACCGCTGCACATCGGCCGCACCACATCGGTGTGGCAAACCACCATTACCAACAGCGGCGACGGCAGCCGTGTGGCCATCGTGACGCAGACGCAGATGTGTTTACCGGCGCGGCAGGTGCCGGCGCAGGAAGACGAGTAGCGGCAAACTATCCATCACCCCACCGGCGGCCAAATGCGCGCCGCCAGATTCGGCGAGCCCGGCGCGTGCACCAGCTTGCGCACCACGTCGTCGGTCCACTGCTCCATTTTCGGATTCACTTTCTCGTGCTCGACAAAACTGCCGTCGCGCGCGCGGGTCGAGGTAAATTCATACAGAATCATGTGCTTGGCCCAGCCGGACACCGATGCGTATTTGCGCACACGCACGCAGCCCGGCAGCTTTTGCATGCACGGCATGCGCCACTGCGCATACCACGCCGCGAGTTCGTCTTCGTCTTGTCCCTCGCCGGCGTTGAAGCTGCCCAACTGTATGCCTGCCGCCAAACCCAATGCCGGTGGCGACTGGGCCAAATCGTACTCTGGGCCGTGGATGCGCGCTACTTCGGTGGCGATGTTGGAGCGCTCGCCGATACGCAGGGCGAGCATTTTTTTGTCGGTGTCGGACAGCCGCGCGCGCATTTTCGCGGGCGTCGGATTCGCAAACACATGCGCGTCTTTCGCGCCGAATAACAAAATGTAACGGTCGCCGATGGGGATGGATGGATCATTCACATGACCCAGGCGGTTCGGCGCGCCGGTCATTTTGACATTGGTTTCCGACGCAAAATGCGCGCCCCACAGATAGCCCGGCTGCTTGAGCATGCCCGGCAGGTAATGACCGTGCAGCCAGTTCAGATAATCTTCGCGCCCCTGCTCCGGCAGGTTGTACCACGTCATCCAGATGCCGCGATCGATGCTGTCCACACTACGCTCCCGAAGTTAATTTCGCTTTGAGATTATAAGACTACAATTACGCCAAAGTTACAACAACCATGAGGAGAATCACTTGAATCGAACACTCACGCTACTCAGCGCTGCGTTGATCGGCAGCGTAACGCCCGCGCTCGCGCTCGCACAAGGCCTCGGCAATATCGGCGGCCGGCCCATCCGCATTATCGTGCCGGTGGCGCCGGGCGGCCCTTCGGATACCGCGGTTCGCATCCTGGTGCCCAAGTTAAGCGAAGCCTTGCGGCAAACGCTGGTGGTGGATAACCGCCCCAGCAACAACGGTGTCGCTGGCACCGAGATCGCGGCACGCGCCAACCCGGATGGCCACACGCTCAACATCGGCAACAGCGGCACCCACGCCATTAACCCCAGCCTCTACAAAAATTTGCCGTATGACCCGGTGCGCGATTTTCTGCCGATCGTGCAGATCGTCACCAGCGGCATGGTGCTGGTGGCAACCACCAAACTACCGGTAACGTCATTCAAGGAATTTGTCGCACTCGCCAAAAAAGATCCGGGCAAGCTCAACATGGCGGTGGCGGGCGCCACCGGCGAACTCGCGGGCGAAGCCATGATGGCGATGAGCGGCATCCGCATGAACAACGTGCGTTACAAAGGCAGCTCGCCCGCCGAGATCGCCACGCTGTCGGGTGAATCCGACGCCAGCATGCTGACGCCGCTGGCAAGCATGCAGCACATCGCGTCGGGCCGATTGAAGGCTTTGGGCATCACCAGCGCCAAGCGTTCGCCGCTGTTGCCGAACATCGCCACACTCGCCGAACTCGGCATCACCGGTTACGACTTTCAAATCTGGCATGGCCTGTTCGCGCCGCTCAAGACACCGGAAACCGTAACCCGCAACGTGCATAAAGCCGCGATGCAGGCGCTCGATGCACCCGAAGTGAAAGACCGTTTCGCCGCGCTGGGCTTCACCATTATCGGTAACACGCCGCAGGAATTCGCCGGTGTGGTGAAAAGCGAATTGGCGAAATTTCGTAAAGTGGTGGCAGATGCGGGCATCAAGATTGAGTAATGCGCCCGGCGCAACTCTCCCCATCGCGCAACCCGGTTGTGTTGCCGCGTCACTGTTGGTTACTATCGGGCATAATGGATTGCATGAAACATCAGTTGTTTCAGCCGGGATTGTTAGCCTGAAGGACAACCGTTAGATGAGTTCATTGGCACCGTTGCCACCATTGCCACCCCCCAACGAATCGGGCGGGAATGGCGCTGCCTCGAAGCCGACATTGCACTTCAAGCTGACTCGCCATTTCTCTATCGCCTGTTTGATCGGCGTTGTCATCGTTATGGCAGTATTGGTATCCTTTTACCGCTATTTCGCTCTTGCCGCGCTCAAGCAACATGAGGCGCGCGACAACACCAATATCACGCAAATATTCGCCAGCACGCTCTGGCCCAGGCATGCCGGCTATGTGAAAACCGCTTCCGCCATACCCAAGCCCGAATTGCCGCAGCGTCCGGAAGTGGCCCAGATCAGAGAAGATGTGCTGCGGCAGATGAAAGGATTGTTAGTGGTCAAGGTAAAAATCTACAACCTTGATGGACTCACCGTGTTCTCCACCGACCCCGCGCAGATCGGCGAGGATAAAAGCGCGAACAGCGGGTTCCTGGCGGCGAAATCCGGCTCCACCGCCAGCGAAATCACCTTCAGAGATCGTTTCGATGCTTTTGAGCAGGTCATCAATGACCGCAGCCTGGTCTCGTCCTACGTTCCGATCCGGCCGAATCCTGATGCGCCCGTCGAGGGCGTGATGGAGGTCTACTCTGATGTTACGGCCTATGTCGAAAACCTCCAAACGACCACATGGGAGATCGTTGCAGGCGTGCTGGGCAGTTTGTCCGTGCTCTACTTTTTCCTGCTGTCCATCGTCCGGCGCGGGGAGCGCGTCATCCACGCTGAGCTCAATGCGACTGAGGAAGTACGCGCCGGCCTGGCGGCTATCGTCGATGCCGCGAACGACGCCATCGTCAGCCGTGATCTCAAGGGCCGCGTATTGAGCTGGAATCGCGGCGCCGAAGTGCTGTTCGGCTACAGCGCGGCAGAGATGACGGGGCGCGACATCAGCATGCTGGCGCCGCCGGCCCTGCAACACGAAATCAGGATCGGTCAGGAAATGGCGTCAAACTTTGCGGCACGCTCCCACGACTCGGCGAGGCTGACCAAGGACGGACGCCTGATTGATGTATCCATCAGCGCCGCGCCTATCAAGGATACTGCGGGACGTATCCGCTCCGTCGCGCTCATATTCCGTGACATCACCGAACGCAAGCGTTCAATGCAGACGCAAGCACAACTCGCGGCGATCGTGGAAACGAGCAACGACGCAATCGTCGGCTGCGCACCGGACGATACCATCGTCAGTTGGAATGCGGCTGCCGAGCGCATGTTCGGATGGCGCTCAACAGAGGCGCTCGGCCAATCGTTCAGAGGCCTGCTTTCGCGGACGCCTGCCGACATGCGCCAGCAGCGTTTCGAGTCGGCCCTGCGCGGGGAATCCACGCCCTCGCTGCGCGACGATGTCCGTTTATGCAAAGACGGCTCCAGCATTCATGTGGAAACAACCATGTCTGCAGTGAAGAACGAGCGCGGGGAAGTGCTGTTTGTCTCGTGCATCATGCGCGATGTCACCGAGAAACTCCGGACCGAACTCCACATCGAGCAACTCGCTACCAAAGATCCGCTCACCGGGCTGTCCAATCGCAGCACGCTGTCGGCGCAGATGAACAGCGCCATTACCCGCGCGGCACGCGCGCAAACCCAACTGGTAGTGATGTTTGTCGACCTCGACCGCTTCAAAGAAGTCAACGATACGTTCGGACACGCGGCCGGCGACGAGTTGTTGCGCGAGTGCGGCAAGCGGCTGACCGATTGCGTGCGTGAAGGAGATATCGTGGCACGCCTCGGCGGCGATGAATTCGTGATATTGCTGACGGACGTTTCCGATACGGCCATCGTGTCCCCAATCGCGGACCGCATGCTCAAGCTGCTGACCACGCCTTACCATGTGCTGGGACGCGATGCGCAGACCTCGGCCAGCATTGGCATCTGCTTTTATCCTGCCGATGGGAGTGATACCGCGTCGCTGATGAAAAGCGCGGATTTCGCCATGTATCACGCCAAGGAACGGGGCCGTAATAATTACCAGTTCTACGCCGCGGAAATGAATCAGCGCATGATGCAACGCCTGCAACTGGAAAAAGAACTACGCGCCGCGGTGGAAAACAAGGAGTTTGTATTGCACTACCAGCCGCAAGTCTCCATCGCCACCGGGGAGATTCAGGGGGCAGAGTCGCTGATACGATGGCAACACCCAACGCGGGGGCTATTGCCGCCGGCTGAATTTATCGCGGTGGCCGAGGAAACCGGCTTGATCGTGCCGATAGGAAAATGGATACTGGATCACGCCTGCCGCACGATCAAAACGTGGCGAAACAATGGCGTGGGAATTCCGTACATCGTGGTCAATGTGTCGGCGGCGCAACTGACCGATGCCCTGGTGCATTCCGTGCGTCAGGCGCTGGTAAAAAACGACATCGAGGCCGGCTGGCTGATGCTCGAAATCACCGAAACCATGCTGATGGAACGCGTCGAAGAAGCGATCTCCATACTGCGGCGCATCCGCGAGATGGGCATACGCATCGCCATGGATGATTTTGGCACCGGCTATTCCTCGCTCAGCATTTTGCAGCGCCTGCCGCTGGACACGCTCAAGATCGACCGCAGTTTTGTCAGCGCCATCGACGACGACGCCAACAATGCGCGCGCGTGCGCCATCATTGGCGCCATCATCGCTATTGCCAAGGAACTCAACTTAAGCGTGGTGGCGGAAGGCGTCGAAACGACAACACAGCTTGCCTTCCTGCGCACGGTGGATTGCGATACGTATCAAGGCTATCTCTACAGCGTGCCGATCGACACGACGACCCTTGAAATTCGTTACGCGGCGCCGGTGAGATCCGTGCTGGAAGACGAAAACGGCCGTGCCATCACCATGACAACCAAGGTCACTCTGGAATTGTCCATCGACACACCGCGCCCGTTCTGAGCAAAAAAACAGGTATCTGTCATGGCTTGCGGGAATTACCCCACCGGCTTCGCATACTGCGGCAACGCACCCAGCGTCAAAATTCCGCCCTTCGGCGGCGCGGTGCGCGCCACATTCATCAGCATCGCGATCATCGCGTAATAGCCCACCACACCCACCAGATCGACCACGCTTTCTTCACCGAAGTATTTGACCGCGCGCGCGTAGGTGGCGTCCGACACGCTGCGATTCTTCAACAACTCGTTCACAAAGTCGTAGACGATGGCTTCGTCTTTTTTCATTTTTTCCGGGCGGCGGCATTCGGCCAGCGCATCAATGGTGTTCTGACTCACGCCGCCGCGCAGCGCGTGCGGCACATGTACCGCCCACTCGTACTGGCATGACCAATCGCGCGCCGCCATCAGGCCGGCGAATTCCGCCAGACGAAACGGCACCTTGACGCCCCAGCGGATGTACGCGCCCAACGCCTGCGTCGGGCCTACGAGACCGGGGCTGCGCATCATCGGCACAAACGGACCGCGTACGCTTTTACGCGGACCGGCGGAGATTTCAGCGGCGACTTTTTTCTGTGCGGCGTTTAATTTTTCTGGTGCGATGCGCGGCAGGCGCTCACGCAATAGGTCGAAGCGCATGTGTTTTTTCTGCTTGACAGCGGCGGCGTGCTTCGCGACATCACTCATATTTTTCCCTTTAAAAACAAATACTTACAATACATCTCAGCAACGCAGCGTGGGTCACAGCCAAGGCCCTGTGATCCGCTGCAATCGATGGCTTGCGCCTGGTGTTACGGCGCGTAATTACTTTCCGCAGCCGGCGCGGCGCCGCTCAGCACGCACGGCGGATGCGCGTATTCCTTGCCGCGCCAGGGCGGCGCGCGATCCATGTTCAGCGTTTGCATGAACGCCACCAAGTCCGCCGATTCGCGTTGCGTGAGCTTGAGTGGTTTCAACAGGCTCTCGCCATCGGCATGCAAACGATCCACATTCAACTCCGAGTAATGACGCACCACGTCGTTCAGCGACAACATTTCTCCGCTGTGCATGTACGGCCCGGTGTAACCCACGTTGCGCAACGAAGGCACTTTGAATTCGCCGAAATTGCGATGCTCCGGCTTCAGATGCACGGTCTTGGTGGCGCTGGCGCGGGTGGCGTCGTCGTTGTACGGCCCCAGCAGATTGAATTTACTGGCGGTGAGTGTTTTGATGCCCTCATGACGGCCGCCATCGACCCGTTTACCATCGTTACCCTGGCCGTCGATAAAATGCGACACGCCAATATCGTGAAACTCGCCGTCGGTGAACATCGGCCCGGTGTGGCAAGTACTGCAATTGCCTTTGCCGACGAATATCTTCAAGCCGCGCCGCGCATCGCGCGGATACAAAGCGGCCTTGGCGTGGTCACCCCGCGCCAGCGCATCGCGAAAAGCATCAAACGGCGTGACATCGGTCAACAATGTTTCCTGAAATGCCGCCATCACCTTGCCCACGGCCACCAGCACGGCTTCGTCGTCCTGCTTCGACGGATTGACGCCAAAGGTTTTTTCGTAGCGGCACGATAAATCCGCATCGCGGCGCACGTACTGCGCGACATGCGTGGCATTCGACGCCAGCTCGCGCGGATCCACAATCGGGCGCATGCTCTGCGACCATAAACTATCCGCCGCGCCATCCAGCGCAAACCAGCGGTGGTGCCGCATGTTCATCAAGGTCGGTGTGTTGCGATCCACCATCGCCTGACCCTTGTTGCGCTTGACGCCATCGGTCCAGTTGTACTCGGCGATATGGCAGGTGCCGCACGACACGTTCTCCTTGACCGACAGTTTCTCGTCGAAGAACAGCCGCTCACCGAGATCAACCGCGTGTGTGTTGCCCGACACGCGATTACTGACATCGGGCGTCCATTTCATCGGCCAGGGCCCGTGACTCAGGACGCGATTGATTTCCTCTTCGGTGAATTCCACCAGCACCGGATCATTGGCCTGCGTCTGCGTCACGCCAATTAACAACGACGCGCACACGCCCGCGGTCAGCATTGCGGCCAAAAATAATTTTTTCATTTTCATCATTGCAACACCACACTTGTCGTCAGGCGTTCAGTTGCGCCACCAGTAGTACCGGTGGCGGCACGCACCTCGAAAATATACTCCCATCGGCCCGGCATGTGAAACATCAGCCCCTCGGCGCGATACTTCCCCGCGCCACTGCTGGTCACCGTGGTTTTGTAGTTCATCCCATGGCGATGGTCGGGCATATGCGCATCGACGCGCACGCTTTCCGCCATGCCCGCGCCCGCCTTGGCACACAGCGCGAGTTCCACCACGAAGTGCTGGCCGATGACAATTTTTTCGGGTTGGGTGCGGTAGGCGAGCGCGTATTGCTTGCCGTCCACCGTCTGTGGTTTGGCGCTTTGCCCCGCCGGCAGCTCGGGCGTGCAGGCCCATACCGCTGACGTCGCGCTGAACACAAACGCAAGAAAAATCACTCTCATGGCTTCAACAAATTCCCAAAAATAGCATCGCCGTTACGATACGCAATACGTTCGGCCACGTCGCGCGGCAAATCCGCCATCCAGCCGCGCGACCAGTTGGCGTGCTCGACGACATAATGCCAGCGTTCGGCGGTGTAGGTATCGGTGCCAACCATAAAGCGGTCAGGAAACTCCATGAACGCCGCGCGCCAATCGGCATCCAGTTTACCCCCGGTGTTCCCAACTGAGGCATGATCGTTGCGAAACGCGAGATCACACCACAGATTTTTATGCTTGCGCAACATCTCGCGCACACGCTCCGGGCGTTCAAAGCCCGAATGCGCCCACAACACGCGCGCGTTCGGATCCTGTTTGAAGATGCGCTCGACGGCATCAATATCCGAATGCGCGTGCAAAATCAATTTGTACTGCTTCGCCAGTTGCACCACCAGCCGCGCCACCGGCGCATCGGCATCGGCGCCGAACACATGAAATTCGCCGATCGCCACATAGCGATATTTTTTTAACCGCTCCTGCAAATACGTGGCGACGGCCTCATCCTTGAACCACGTGCCGATGTCGCCGCGCGTGCGATAGGTGCGCAGCGACGGCAAAATCAGATCCGGCGCTTCGGCGTACAACTTTTGATTGCCATCGTCGTTGGAGCTCGACACCAGCGCGCGTTTTACGCCAGCCTTGCGCAGCAGCGCAATCGCTTCTTTCGGCGGCATGCGCTCCCACGCGTCCTGACTGTAATGCACATGCGCGTCGAAAATCGGCAACACGTCAGCGGCCTGCGCTGGCGCCTGCGCATGGGTATGGGCCGCCGCCAGCATCATTCCGCTCAGCAGGATTTCATGAAAATATCGCATGGTGAAAGTTTAGCAGGTTGGATTGCCAAGCTCATGCATCACAAAAGCGGGCAAAAACATAAGCATCTGTTTTTATTGATTTTTTTTCAAAATTCCCCACATTCACGCCAGCAGCGCGGTTTGATACACTCATCGCGCACTCATTTAACCACGACCCCATCCCGCAGACCTCAATTCAAAAAAGGACTCGCCATGATCTACGAAGTCAGAACCTATACCGTCAAGCCGCGCAGCATGCCCGAAGTTGAAAAACGCTTCGCTGAAAAATACGAGCAGCGCAAAAAGTATTCTCCGCTCGCCGCGTTCTGGAAAACCGAAATCGGCCCGCTCAATCAGTTCATGCACGTATGGGGCTACAAAGACCTCGCCGAGCGCGCCACCATCCGTGCCGCTGCGGTCAAAGACGGCGCATGGCCGCCACCCATCTCCGAGTTTCTGGTGAGCCAGCAATCCGAGATCATGAACCAGACGCCGTTCTCACCGGAACTCACTCCCAGCGACAATGGCCCGTTTTTCGAAGTGCGTCAGTACACCCACGCCGCCGGCCAACTGCCGATCATGATGAAAAACTGGGAAGTCGCGCTCGAAACGCGTCTGAAATTCGGCCCGCTCACCGCGCTGTGGTACAGCGAACTCGGCGGCCTGAACAAGTGGATACACATCTGGCCGTACAAAACACTCGATCAACGCAACGAAGTGCGCAACAAAGCGCACGACACCGGCGCATGGCCGCCCTCGGCGCGCGCCAAAACCGATGGCCGCCCGATTGAGAATCTGATGGCGCAGGAAAACAAAATTGTCGTGGCGTCGAGCTTTTCGCCGATCAAGTAATTACGCCCGTACTACGCAAATACGTTTTTGTGGCATAAAAAATGGGGAGCTTGGCTCCCCATTTTTACGTCTTGAATTCCGTGAGCGTTACAGCTTCCCGAGTGTTTTCCCCGGCGGCCATAACTTGGGCGAGCTGCGATCATACTGCGGCGCGTAGGGCACAGTAGCGGCGCTTTCCGCGCCCAACACCACCGCCGCATGCTGCCCCCAGCGCGGATTGAATAACAGCGCGCGGGCGAGCGAAATAAAATCTGCCTTGCCACTGGACACGATTTCTTCGGCCTGCTGCGCATCGGTGATGAGCCCCACTGCGCCGGTGGCGATGCCGGTCTCCCGTTTCACCCGCTCGGCAAACGGCACTTGATAACCGGGGCCGATGGGCACTTTGGCATCCAACACCACGCCGCCGCCCGACACCGTGACGTAGGCCGCACCGGCTTTTTTGAGTTCAGCAGCGTAGGCCACGGCATCATCCGGCATCCAGCCGCCTTCGGCGAAATCGGTGCCGGAGATTTTTGCGCCGGCAAATTTATCTGCTGGCCACGCCTCGCGCATGGCGCGAAACACTTCCAGCGGCCAGCGCATGCGGTTTTGCAAACTGCCGCCGTATTCGTCGGCGCGTTTATTCGACAGCGGCGACAAGAACTCCGAGAACAGATAGCCGTGCGTCGAATGCAACTCGATGAAATCCAGACCCAGACGCGCGGCGCGTTTGACCGACGCCACCGCCGCCTGCTTGATGCGTTCCATTTCCGGCGCACTGAGTGCGTGCGGCATCGGCCAATCGGCTGCCAGCGGCACGGCGGACGGCGCTTCGGTAATCCACGCGCCTTCATCAGCCTTTAACGCGCCGCGCCCGTTCCACGGTCGATGCGCGGACGCCTTGCGGCCCGCATGCCCCAACTGAATGCCCAGCACGATGGACGAGATGTCACGCACGGTTTTCACCACGCGCGCCATTGCCTCCTCGTTGGCATCGCTGTACAACCCCGTGCATTGGGGCGTGATACGGCCTTCGGGAGTGACGCCGGTGGCCTCAATCACCAGCATCGACGCGCCCGACAACGCCATATTGCCCAGATGCATCAAATGCCAATCGGTCATCGAACCGTCGATGGCGCTGTACTGGCACATGGGGGCAACGGTGATGCGGTTAGGCAGGGTGACGTTACCGATTTGCAGCGGTGAAAACAGTTTGCTCATGATTTACCTTGTTAAAGTCAAAAACCGATTGACCACAGATGAACACAGATAAACACAGATAAGGTCAAAATCAGAAAGACGATGGGGGATTTGGACTTATCCGTGTTTATCTGTGTTCATCTGCGTTCATCCGTGGCTCAAAATGAATTTGAAGTTTACCGAAAATACCCCAGTATCGACCACCACCCATAATCCAGCGGCAGCAGCACAAAAATGCTGATCAAAGCAAGCGGGACGGTCAGGCGCAGCAACGCGCGCAGCGGCACGCCGGCCACCTGCACACCCACCATCACCGGCGGCGCTTGATAGGGCAACAGCATCAGCGTGAAACCCACTGCGATGGTCATTAACGCCGCCTCGATACGCCACCCGGCCGCCTCTGCCATTTGCGCGGCAAGCGGCGCCAGCAGCGCGGGCTGCGACGGATTGGTGGTGAGCAATCCGGTTACGGTAGCGAGCAGGGTGAGTTTGAAAAAATTCAGCATATCCGCACCGGGCCGCACATCCAGCAGCGCAAGCATGGTGCCGCCCACAGCATGGCCCACGCCACTGTGCTGCATCACTGCGCCGAATCCGAGTACCGCACCGACGTAAAAAAACGATCCCAGTTTGATGCGTTCGGGAAACGCATCGTGGGGCAGCGCGCCTATGCGCGGCATGAGGATGATGACACCCGCCGCCAGCGCGATCCATCCGGGCCGTATGCCGTGCAGAAAATCGGTCGCCCATAACGCGAGTGCAACAGCGAGTATCACCGACAGACGAATTTCCTGCGGCGACATCGGGCGATGCGGCTCGTTCGCCACCGGCGCGCAGGTTTGCGCCGGGAACAATTTCACCAACAGAAATCCGATCAGCACCCCCTTCATCACACCCAATACCGGAAAATGCAGCAGCAGATAATCGGCGTAGATAATGGGTTTGTTATAGAGCGTTTCCGCCGCGCCCGCGAGCACCAGATTCGGCGCGTTGGCGGGCAACACCGTGGTGCCGCACTGAAAGCTCACGATAATCGCTGCCAGTGCCAGCGCGGTTTGTCCCGGTGAGCCATGCGCCAGCCCCAGCCGCGTGCCTGCCGCCGCAAAGATCGGCAGCAGCAACAACACGCGCGCCACCGTCGCCGGCATCACAAACGCAAGCAAGACGGTGATACCCACCGCCGCCGCAATCAGCCCGCCGTACGATAACGATGCGCGCGCAAACACCCGTTTCGCCATGCGTTCGCCCAGGCCCGTGGCACGCACCGCTTCGGCGATCACCAGCCCGCCCAGCACCAGCCACAGCGTGCCCGACGCAAAGCCGGAGAAAACGACACTCGCCGGCGCGATGGCGAGCAACATGCACAAGGAGAGAAAAATCAGGCCCGTGAGGTGCTCGGGCAATACCGCGGTTGCCCACAAGCCAATCGCCAGCAGCAGCACAGCAGTTGCGTGCATCATGTGCGCGGGCGCACCGGCTGGCGGCGGGACGAAGAAAAGTGCCGCTGCCGCCGTGACGAATGCAGCGGCGAGGAGGTGGGGGAGTTTCATGTTGGGGAAAAGCGTGAACGGGTGAACGAGCAGAAGCCCCCTCACCCCAACCCGGCCCCTCGCCTGCTTCCGCAGGCTCTCCCCGAAGACGGGCGAGGGAGCATGGTGCGGGGTTACTCGTTCGCCGCTGTTAATGAATCTCAGGATCCGCTGTCGGCGCTGTCTGATGCAGAAAATCAAAGTCGCAGCCCTTGTCCGCCTGCGTGACGTGCTGCGCGAATAACGCGCCGTAGCCGCGCTTGAAGAGCGCTGGCGCTTGTTTCCACTCAGCGCGGCGGCGCGCGAGTTCGGCGTCACTCACTTTCAATTCCAGTTTGCGCGCTTCGACATCGAGTTCAATCAGGTCGCCTTCGCGCACCAGCGCCAGCGGCCCGCCGACGTACGACTCCGGCGACACATGCAGCACGCAGGTGCCGTACGAGGTGCCGCTCATACGCGCATCCGAAATGCGCACCATGTCGCGCACGCCTTTTTTCAGCAGTTTTTTCGGAATTGGTAATTGTCCCCACTCCGGCATGCCGGGGCCGCCGAGCGGGCCGCCGTTTTGCAGCACCAGCACGGAGTTTTCATCGACGATGAGATCGTCGCTGTCGATGCGCGCGTTCATTTCGTTGTAATCCTTGAACACCACCGCCGGACCGGTGTGTTTGTGCAAATGCGCTTCGGCAGCGGTGGGCTTGATTACCGCGCCGTTGGGCGCGAGGTTGCCGCGCAGCACCGCCAGCCCGCCGGTGGCCGACACCGGGTTGGAACGCGGGCGGATCACATCTTCGTTATAAATCTTGCAGCCCGCGAGATTTTCGCCCAGCGTCTTGCCGTTCACCGTCTGGCAATCGCGATTGAGTAAATCGCCGAGCTCATTCAGCATCGCACGCAAACCGCCGGCGTAATAAAAATCTTCCATCAAGTATTTGTCGCCCGCCGGACGGATGTTCGCCAGCACCGGCACGCGGCGGGCAAGTTCGTCAAAGCGCTCCAGCTTCAAATCAATACCCGCGCGGCCCGCCATCGCCAGCAGATGAATCAGCGCGTTGGTCGAACCCGACAAGGCGTGCGTGGCGATGATTGCGTTATCAAACGATTTCGCGGTGAGAAAATCCGACGGCTTCCAGTCATCCCACACCATATCAACGATGCGCTTGCCGCACGCGGTGGCCATGCGCGGATGATTCGCATCCGCCGCCGGTATCGATGCCGCGCCGGGCAACGTCAGGCCAAGCGTTTCGGCAATCGAGGTCATGGTCGAGGCGGTGCCCATCACCATGCAGTGCCCGTACGAACGCGCGATACCTTCTTCGACTTCATCCCACGCTTTTTGGTCGATGTTGCCGGCGCGCAGCTCGGCCCAGTATTTCCACGAATCCGTGCCCGAACCGAGATGCTCGCCGTGCCAGTTGCCGCGCAGCATCGGCCCCGCGGGCAGGTAAATGCTCGGCAGATTCATCGACAGCGCGCCCATGATCAGCGCGGGCGTGGTCTTGTCGCAGCCGCCCATCAGCACACAGCCATCGATGGGGTACGAGCGCAGCAGTTCCTCAGTTTCCATCGCCAGCATGTTGCGATACATCATGGTCGACGGCTTCTGGAACGGTTCGGCGAGTGCGATCGCCGGCATCTCCAGCGGAAAACCGCCCGCCTGCCACACGCCGCGTTTGACTTCTTCCGCGCGGGTACGAAAGTGCGCGTGACACGGATTGATATCGCTCCAGGTGTTGATGATGCCGATCACCGGCTTGCCGGCGAAATCCTCGCGCGAGTAGCCCATTTGCAGCGTGCGCGAGCGGTGGCCGAACGAGCGCAAATCTTTTGCGCCGAACCACTTGTGCGAACGCAATTGCTCCGCGCTTTTTTTACGCTGTGCCATGATGTGTCCTTTTCGTTTGAAGGTGCGGTGCCGAAGCTACGGCAGGCGGTAGGTTCGGATCGCATTATGCAGCAGCCAGGACGGCAGCGGCAATGAAACCCATTGAACCTTGCGGCGCACCCTTTTAGAATCCGCTTCACGCACTCCAAAGGAGACTTCATGCCGTCAAACCGGCTCCACCTAACGGCTCTGACTGCGGCGATCCTGGGCGCATCCGCACCAGCCTGCGCTGCCGACGCGCCCTACCCCGCGCGGAACGTCACGATCGTGGTGCCCTTCGCGGCGGGCGGTTCGGCGGACATACTCACGCGCGGCGTCGCCAAAGGTCTCAACGATCTGTGGGGGCGCGGCATCATCGTGGAAAACCGGCCCGGTGCGGCCAGCATGATCGGCGCCGAGTATGTGGCCAATGCAGAGCCGGATGGATACCGCTTGTTGCACGCGACTTCGTCGTATCCGGGCGCGGTCGCCACGCGCATCCGGTTACCGTTCGATCCCGCCGCGGCGTTTGTGCCGGTGGCGATGATCGCGCGCGCGCCGTTCGTGCTCGCGGTGCATCCGTCGGTGCCGGCAAAAACGGTGAAGGAATTTATCGCCGCCGCGAAGCAACGCACGCTCACCTATTCGTCCTCGGGCGCGGGCGGCAGCAATCACTTCGCGACGGAGTTGTTCGGGCAGATGGCCGGCATCAAAATGATTCACGTTCCCTACAAAGGTATTGCGCCTGCGGTCGTGGGCCTCATCAGCGGTGAGATCGACGCCATTCTGGCGAGCTCTCCCGGCGTGATGGCGCAGGTAAAAGCAGGCCGGGCGCGGGCGATTGCGGTGAGCAGCGCGGAACCTTCGCCGCTGATCCCCGGCTTGCCGTCGATAGCGCAGTCCGGGCTGCCCGGCTACGCGTACGAAAACTGGTGGGGCCTGTTTGCGCCGGCAAAAACGCCCGCCGGCGTCGTCGGCACGATCAACGCCGCCACCAATAAAATCCTGATCAGCGCCGAGATGAAACAAATGCTCGACCGCGAAGGCGCGGGCGCGACGCCGATGAGCGTCGCGCAACTGGCGGATCTGCTGCCGAAAGAAATCGCGCTTTACCGGAAAATGGCGCAGGCAGCGGGAATGAAGCCCGAGTGATGGTTTATTTAGCCTGGCTTTGTCAAACTCCACATGCAAATATTTATTGTTTAAAAACAAATACTTACATAACACCTATCACGCAGACGCATCCGCCTTCAAACCCGCTGCCTCGACACCCTTGGCGGCGCATTCTTCATCTTCATCACCACTCGCACCACTGACACCCGCCGCGCCTAAAATCGCGCCGCTCGCATCGCGTATCAACACCGCGCCTTGCTGCGGCAGAAATTTTCCCTGCGCGGTGGCCGCCAGCGTGAGAAAGAAATTCTGATTGCCCTTGGCGCGGTTCGCCAGCGCGCGGCTGGAGCAGCTCATCGCCACTGCGCCCCACGCTTTGCCCAGCGCTACGTCGTAACGAAACATGCTGGCGCCGTCTTCGCGCTGTGCGGCTTTGACGTTGCCGGAATCGTCGAGCACCACGATAGTGAGCTTGGCGAAATTTTTCGCGCGCGCGTGTTCGAGGGCTTTTTCGCAAATGGTATTGGCTTGCTTCAAGGTGAGCGACATGGTGACCTCTGGAATGTGGGATAAAGGGCGGGGGATACGGCTGCGTTGACTATACAAACCACACTGCGGTCTGTCAATTTGACCCCCGCTGGCATCGAGACACTCGCAGGCATAGAATAATCCGGCGAAACCCACGATCCCTTTGCGTTCCTATGCGGGATACCGTGGGCACGCCATGCTGCCATGTTGTTAACCGGGAGGGGAAATCATGAAAAAACTGCTGATAGTCTGGCTGTGTTCGTGCTGTGCGTGGTCTGCATGGAGCACCGCACAGACCGCCGAAGAACTCATCAACGCCGGCAAGAACGCCGACAACGTGCCGGTGCAGGGCATGGGCTACGATCTTAAAAATCACAGCCCGCTGAAGCAGATCAACAAATCCAACATCAAGCGCCTGGTGCCGATCTGGAGCATGAGCCTGATGAACGATTTCGGCGAGACCGCGCAACCCACCATCTACAACGGCGTGATGTATGTCATCAACGCGAAGTGGACCTTCGCCATCGACGTGGCGACGGGGCGCCAACTGTGGCGCACCGAGGCGCATTGGGCGCCGGAAGCCGCGGCGCAAGCCTGCTGCGGCGTGATCGCGCGCGGCACCGCGACGATCTATAACGGCAAACTGTTTCGCATCACACTCGACAATCATGTGCTCGCGCTGGACATGAAAACCGGCAAGGAAATCTGGAAACAAAAATTCGCCGAATACAAAGAAGGCTACACCGCCACCAGCGCACCACTGGTCGCCAACGGTGTGTTGATTACCGGCATGGCGGGCGGCGAATTCACCACGCGCGGCTTCCTCAACGGCTGGGACCCTGAAACCGGCAAGCACTTGTGGCGGCGTTACACCATCCCCGCGCCGGGCGAACCGGGTGCGGACACCTGGCCCAAAGACAGCGATGCGTATTTACAGGGCGGCGCACCCACGTGGCGCGGCGGCGCCTACGATCCCGAACTTGATCTGGTGTATTGGGGCACCGGCAATCCGGCGCCGTGGACGCCCGCCAGCCGCAATGCGCTCGACGGCTTGTACGCCAGCAGCCTGCTCGCGATACGCCCCAAGACCGGAGAGATCGTGTGGCACTACCAGTACACGCCGAACGATGTGTGGGACGTGGACGGCACCGATGAGCCGGTGCTGGCCGACATACTGTTCGAGGGCAAGCCGCGCAAAGTGCTGTTTCAGGTGAACAAAAACGGTTTCATGTACACCATCGACCGCACCAACGGCCGGCTGCTCGCCGCGCATCCGTTCACGCGCGTGAACTGGGCCTCGCACATCGATCTGAAAACGGGCCGCCCCGTGGTGAATGCCGAGATTTACGACAAGCTGGTCAAGGGCGAGGAGGTGTCGATCTACCCGCAGCGCGGCGTGAATGCCGTTCCCGTGGCGTATAACCCGAACACCGGGCTGATCTACACCAGCACATGGCAAATCGCGCGCATCTTCAAAATCGCGCCGCCGTCCGGCAAGCCGCAGGTGATCGGCCAGCGCTCTACCGGCGTGATCGCGCGCGAGTACATCGTCAAGCCCGGCGAGATTGTCGGCCATCACATCGCGATGGACCCCATCAGCGGCAAAAAGAAATGGGAAATCCCGCTGATCGAGCGCGCCAGTTCAGCGGGCATGCTGTCCACCGAGGGCGGATTGCTGTTCACCGGCGACGTCAACGGAAAATTCATCGCGCTCGATGAAACCAGCGGAAAAACGCTGTGGGAGTTCCAGACCAGCTCGTCGATCAATGCCACCGCCGTGACCTACACGCACAAGGGCCGGCAATACGTGAGCATCGCTTCGGGCATCGCGGGCAATTCCGCGCGGCGCATGGCGCGCGGCACGGTGCCCACCGGCGGCTCGATGTGGACCTTTGCGCTGATGCCCGATTAAGCGGGCGAAATTTACGCGATGCGTCACGCTATGAGAATGGTACGAATAGCGCCTTTGATCGCCGCGGCATGCGCCGCTCTGCCACTCGCGCCTGCCGCGGCACAAGAAGCGTTTCCGGCGGAACAAATCAAACACGGCGCGGAAACGTTTGCAACATTCTGCACGCCGTGTCACGGCGAGCGCATGAGCAATCCGGATTTGTTTGACCTGAAAAAATTTCCGCCAGATCAGCGCTCGCGGTTTATCAACTCGGTCTCCAACGGCAAGAACGCCATGCCGCCATGGCGCGGGCAATTGCAGCCCGGCGATATCGAAGCGCTGTGGTCCTATGTGATGGCGGGAGAAACTATCCCTTAGCGTGACGCTGCGTAATCGCTGCGCAATCTACCGCGCGGGCATGGCAGGCCGCGTCAGCACGCGCTGCGCCATGGTCACCGCAAAGGTGGCCGGCACCTGGCAACTCCAGTCCAGCGTGTGCTGGCGCTCACAGAGTTTCCAGCCGTCTGGGGTGCGGCGCAATCTATCGAGATAGCGCAGGCTGCGCAGCGCCACTTGATCGGCCGGCCCGCCGCCCAATACAAGACAGGCAATGGCGTTGGTTTCGGTCTCGGCGACATCCGCCTCCAGCAGGTTGAAGTTCAAGTTGCCCATGAAATGGGTATTTACTTTCCACTCGCCGGATTGCTGTTTTCGGAAGGCAGTGAGGGAACGCATCATCGCCTCGATGCCGCGCGCGGGAGGCCGGTCATCGTAGTTGGCTTGAATGTCATCGGTGAAGCAACTGCGCACCAGATCCGGCTTGCCCTGATCGAGCCCCTGAAAGTAACGCGCAAGGACATCATGGATGGCGGCACGGTCAAGCAAGTGCTGGAGAGTGACAGGTTGGGCTGACATGCGTTTCCTCCGGTAGGCGTCGCGGGGTTATTGCGGGGAAATCATAGCACTGTCTGAGTCGTGCTTCTGATGTGAGGTGCTTCTGATGTGCCGTGCGGCGGCTTGCCTTTGCTTACGCCGCAAACGCAAAGCGCGTGTCCTGCACCGTCACGATGCGCGCGCCTTTGGCACCCGCGATGATGCCGTGCGACACGTTCGGCGGCACATGAATTACAAAGCGTTCAGCGACGCGATGCGCGTTGCCCGCGACATACGCATGCACATCGCCTTCGGCCACCAGCGTGAATTGCTCATTCTCGTGCAGGTGCGTGGGCAACACCGCGCCGGGCGCCATGTCGAGCACCGCCACCTGTAATTTCTCGCTGATGAGCAAACCGCCTTTGACGCCGCTGGCCAATTGCAGGTTCGGCGTCATGCGCGCGCTGGTGACGCGTCCTGCTCGTTCGGAAAGATTATCGAAGTCGTAGATGTAGCGCGTATTCGTGCCTTCGGGATCGGTTCCCGATTCGGCCATCATTTGCGCGGTAGTGCGTTTGGGTTCTTGCGCGCGCTTGCCGAATCCCGGCAGGTAGAACGGCCCGTCGTGCTTGCCGTCGATGGGCGGGCCGGTGATGCCGTGGCGGGTGTCTTTCATGGCAAAAAAGTACATATCTTCATCAGGGCACGCCTGCCCGGTGTGGATCGACAGCGACGGCGTATGCACGATCATGCCTTTTTTGCCGAAGGTCAGCTTTTCGTCGTTGATATCCGACACCATCACGCCCTGCACGATGTAATTGAACTGCTCGTTCGGATGCGAATGCGCCTTCGCGCCGGAGCCCGCCGCCTGCATCGCCAGCGCCACCGCAATGTGTTCGCCGTAGAGCACCGCGCCGATGGTCGAGGACTTGGCGGTTTCAATGGTCGGCCCCGACAACACGCGGCGCGGCGCGACTTTGGCGCTGGTGGGGTTATCGGGCGCGGTGTCGAGCTCGCCGTAGCCGTAGATGTATTGCATGCTTTAGTGACCTTGGCTTGCGCCGGTGGAGGGTTCGGTGCGAATATAACCGCAAACATCACGAGGAGAAAGCATGCGCAATCATGGGTTAATGCTGTTGCTGGTTTGCGCGCCCTGTGTCGTGGCGCAGGCGGCGGATGCTGCCGATGTGTACCCCAACCGCCCGATTCGCATGGTGATCTCCAATGGCCCCGGCTCGGCGGGAGATATCCTCGGCCGCATCGCTTTCATGCGCGCCGCCGACATTCTGGGCCAACCTATCGTCGTCGATAACCGTCCCGGCGCGGGCGGCACTATCGGCGTGGAAATCGTTGCACGCGCCGCGCCCGACGGTTACACCTTGCTCGCCACCTCGTTCGCCACGCACTCGGTGGCGCCGCACACCTTCAAGAGCGTGCCTTACCATCCGGTGACCGACTTCGCGCCCATTTCGCTGTTCGCCATCACGCAGGCGGGGTTGTGCGTGAACGCCACGCTGCCGGCGAAATCCACGCGCGAGCTAATCGACCTTGCGCGCGCGCGGCAAGGCAAGCTGCTGATGGGTTCTGCCGGCATCGGCTCCACCAGCCACCTAGCCGGCTTGATGTTCGCCACCGCCGCCGGCATTGAAAGCACGCATGTGCCGTACAAAGGCGGCGGCCCTTCCGCTGCCGCGCTGGCCGCGGGTGAATCCCATTGGACACTGGGCCCGCTCGCGGCTTACGTCGCCCCATGGAAATCGGGGCGCGTGCGCTGCATCGCGGTCAGCGGCGAAAAACGCTCGGCAATTTTTCCGGAACTGCCAACGATCGCAGAATCGGGCGTGCCCGGCTTTAGCTTCCTCGGCTGGAACGGCGTGATGGCCCCCAAAGGGGCGTCGCGCGTCATCATTGATCGCATCAACAGCGCACTCGTGCAGGCACTTAAAACGCCTGAAGTGCGGCAACTCTACGCCGCGCAAGGCGAAGAACCGGCGTGGACCACGCCGCAGGAATACGCAAAAATCATTCGCGAGGATTACGAGCGCTACGGCAAGGTGGTGAAGCAGGCAGGCGTCAAAGTGGATTGAGGTGGATTGAAGCACAAGCGTTACGCGACAAACCTCACGGCAGAACATTGGAGGAGCCCATGGTTTCGAGCCTGATACACGCGTTGATGGCCTGCATGGTGTTGATTGCGCCCGCCGCCGCGCTGGCGCAGGCCGTCAAAACGCCAACGGGACAATATCCCAACCAGCCGATACGCCTGATCGTTGCGTTCGCACCGGGCGGCACCAATGACATACTCGCGCGCATGGTCGCCACACACCTAAGCGCGACGCTGGGCGAGAACGTGATCGTGGACAATCGCACCGGCGCCGAAGGCATCATCGGCACCGACCTCGCGGTGAAAGCGCGGCCTGATGGTTACACGTTGCTGCTGGTGTCCTCGGCCTATGTGATGAACCCCGCAGTGCGCAAGCTGCCTTACGATTCGCTCAAGGCGCTGGATTTTGTCGCCAAGCTCGGCGCGAGTTATTTAATCTTAAGCGTGAATCCGTCCATGCCGGTCAACTCCGTCAAAGACCTGCTGGCGGTGGCTAAAGCCAAACCCGGTGAACTGGTGCTGTCGAGTTCCGGCGGCTTCATGCACTTTGCCTCGGCGCTGTTCACCAGTTTGTCGAAGCATGATTTCAACATCGTGCTCTACAAGGGTGGATTCCCCGCGATGATTGATGTCATCGGCGGACAAGCCCACGTGAACTTTGCCGTGAGCGTGCCTGCGCTGCCGCACTTACGTTCGGGCAAATTAAAAGGGCTGGCCGTCGGCACGTTAAAGCGTACGGAGTTGCTGCCCGATCTGCCCACGCTCGATGAAGCCGGCGTCACCGGCTACGATGCGTCGAACTGGTATGCCATTGCATCGGCCGCCGGCACACCGCGCCCCATCGTGATGAAACTGCACGACGAAATCGCCCGCTACTTCAGGATTCCCGAGGTGCAGAAACAGTTGACCGCGATGGGCGCGGTGATCGACGTCAAGGCGCCGGATGAAATGCGCAAAATTATCCCGACCGAGATTGCCAAGTGGACCAAGGTCGCCATCGATACGCGCATGCCGCGTGCCGTCGATTAACACAAGGAGCATCACCCATGAATACCCGCAGCGGTCTTTCGGTTGTCGTTTCCGCGCTTGCGTTCGGCACCATCGCGGCGGCGGCGGGCGCTGCGGCACAGACGCCGTGGCCCACGCGCCCCATCCGCCTCATCATGCCGTTCCCGCCCGGCGGCGCGACGGACGCCAACGCGCGCGCGCTGGCCAAAGAAATGGAACCGCACCTCGGCCAGCCGATAGTGGTCGACAACCGTGGCGGCGCAAACGGCATCATCGGCAGCGATATCGTGGCCAAGGCCACGCCCGACGGCTACACCCTGATGCACATCTCGGTGGCGTTCGCGATCAACCCCAGTACCCACAAGAAGTTGCCTTTCGATTCGATCCGCGACTTTACCGCGATCACCAACCCGGTCGTGGGTCAGGGCGCGCTGCTTGCGATTCACCCCTCGCTGCCGGTGAGATCGGTCGCCGATTTGATTGCCGTGGCAAAGAAGCAACCACTCCGCTTCAGTTCGCCGGGTGTCGGCAACGTGTTGCACCTGATCGCCGAGGCGTTCAACCTGCGCGCCGGCATACAGTTGGCGCACATCCCCTACAAAGGCGCCGGGCCGTCGATGATTGCACTGCTCGGCGGCGAAACGCAGATGATGGTGGTGCCGCCGCTGATCGCCATGCCGCACGTTAAATCAGAACGGCTGCGGGCCTTGGGCTACAGCGGCGCGAAGCGGCTGGACGCGATGCCCGATGTGCCGACCATCGCCGAGGCGGGCCTACCCGGCTTTCAAATGGACACCGGCTGGCATGCCTGGTTCGCGCCCGCAAAAACACCCGACAGAATCGTCACGCAAATTTACGGCGCGATAACGAAATCGCTGCAATCGCCGAAACTGCGAGACTATCTTCTCTCCGGCGGCTACCAACCCACGGCCGACCCGCCTGCGCAGTTTCAGAAAGATGTTCAGGCAGATATCAAGCGCTGGGGCGAGATCGTACGCATAGCCAAGATAACGCCGGAGTGATGCTGGCCCGTTCACCTGCCCTTATGGAATACCAAGCCATCCTCGACCGCGTTCACGCCGCGGTCAAACCCCTCATCGGCTCCGGCAAGGTTGCGAGCTACATCCCCGAGCTTGCCAAAGTATCACCCGATCACTTTGGTATCGCGATTGTTGACCTCGACGGCAAGGTATATCAAGCGGGGGATGCTGACACGCCATTTTCGATTCAATCGATTTCAAAATTGTTCGGGCTGACGCTGGCGTTTCACCTGGAGGGCGATTCGGTGTGGTCGCGCGTCGGGCGCGAGCCTTCGGGCACGCCGTTTAATTCGCTGGTGCAGCTCGAGCAGGAGCGCGGCAAGCCGCGCAATCCGTTCATCAACCCCGGGGCGCTGGTCATCACCGACATGCTGCTGACGCACCATGCGGCTCGCGGCGGCGCGGAAAACGCGTTGATTAAATTCATCCGCAAGCTGGGCAACAAGACGGATATCGGCTTTGACCGCGCGGTGGCTGAATCCGAGCGACGAACCTCGCACCGCAATGCGGCGATGGCGAATTTCATGAAGAGTTTCGGCAATCTCAACAATGACGTTGGTGACGTGATCGAAGCCTATTGCCGCAACTGTGCGATTGAAATGAGTTGCGTCGATCTCGCGCGCGCGGTGACGTTTCTCGCCAATCGCGGGGTGGTGCCGTGGTCAGGCGAAAAAATTCTCGACGCCAGTGCGGCCAAGCGCATCAATGCGTTGATGCTCACCTGCGGCACCTATGATGCGGCGGGCGATTTCGCGTTTCGCGTGGGGCTGCCCGCCAAAAGCGGTGTGGGTGGCGGTATCGTCGCGCTGGTGCCCGGCGAATGCGGCATCTGCGTGTGGAGTCCGGCGCTAGAGGCCAGCGGAAATTCTTACGCGGGTTCGATCGCGCTGGAGATGCTAACGTCGATGAGCGGGCGCTCTATTTTCTAAACGGTTACCCAGCACCGCTCACCACCAAGCAAACGCATGATGACAAAATCACGGTTGATCGCAATAGTCGTTTTTATGTGCGGCGCCGCCGCGCACCAAACGCCCGCGCAAACGTATCCCGCCAAACCCATCCGCGTGATCGTGCCGCTGGCCGCAGGCGGCCCCGGTGACGTGCTGGCGCGCGCCATCGGGCAGAAACTTTCCGAACAGGTGGCGCAATCGGTGGTGATCGACAACCGGCCCGGCGCGAACACCAATGTCGGCAATGAGTTCGTCGCCAAAGCGCCCGCCGACGGCTACACGTTGCTGGCGACGGCGAGCACGCTCACCATCAACCCCAGTCTGTATCCGGCGTTGCCCTACGATGCCATTCGCGATTTTGCACCGATTACCTTGATCGGATCCGCGCCGCTCATTTTGGTGGTGCATCCATCGCTGCCGGTGAAGTCGGTGAAAGAACTGGTTGCACTCGCGGCGTCGAAACCGGGGCAATTGCATTACGGCTCGGCGGGTAACGGCAGCGTGCTGCATCTGGCGGGTGAAATGCTCAACAGCGCCGCCCGCGTGAAGCTGGTGCATGTGCCGTATAAAGGCGTGACCAATGCGTTCAGCGACTTGCTCGGCGGGCAAATTTCGATCATGTTTCCCGGCGCGCCGATTGCGCTGCCGCAGGTCAAAGCGGGCAAGCTGCGAGCGCTTGCCACCACGGGTGCGAAGCGCACGCCCGCCGCGCCCGAGCTGGCGCCGGTCGCGGAAACGGGATTTCCCGGCTACGAAATTTCAGTGTGGTACGGCATGCTCGCGCCCGCCGGTACGCCACCGACAGTGGTTAACCGGCTGTACAGCGAAATCAGAAAAATCGTGCAGCTTGCCGATATCAAGGAACGCTGGGCGGCGCTGGGCGCGGAGCCGCTGCACAACACGCCGGAACAATTCGCCGCGTTTCTCAAGGGCGATCTGGGTAAATGGGCGAAGGTGGTGCGCGATTCGGGCGCGAAGATCGATTGAACTAACGACGCTTGGCCGTGGCTGCACGCCGGCTCGCTTCGCGAGCGCGGGCGCGGCCAAAAACCTCTTGCGCCGCTGCCTGGCTGACGGCAAGCGTTGCCGGATGCTGAAGGCGCCGCTCTGTTGTTATAGCATACAGCTCCTCAACGACAGTCTCGATGCGTCCGATAATCAGAACACCGTATTGTCGGCACACGTCATCGGCGATTGCGGTCGGCGCTACGAACAATCCAGCGCCGCCTCGCCCGAACGCCTTCAGCAGCGCACCGTCGTCGAACTCGCCAACGATATGGGGCCGCACATGCTGAGATTCAAACCACTGCTCAAGCAATGGCCGTATCCTTGCGCTTTCACCCGGCAACAGAAAGGGGGCATTGTGCAGCGACGCTGGAAACGTCCCTTTCAGTGTGCGCACCACACTGGCTGCGCCAAAGACACTCAATTCACTGGATCCCAACCGATGGTTGTAGGCCCGCACGTTGATATCCGTGGGCATGGGCCGATCGGCGATCACCATGTCCAGGCGATGCACGGCAAGTTCCGCCAAAAGCGACACTAGTCGTCCTTCCCGGCAGATCAGACGCACGGGTTCCTCCATGTGCAGCACCGGCTCAACTACACGATAAGTCACCGATTTGGGAACTGAGTCAGCTACGCCTATGCAAAACGGCAGCGCGGCTGTTGCATTTTTATCGCGCGCCACCTCCAGCAACTCATCGCCCAGCGTAAAAATTTCTTCAGCGTAACCCAGGATGCGGCGGCCCGTATCGGTGACTTCAAGGCCGCGCCCCGCTCGCTGAAAGAGCTTTGCGCCCAGCGAGGCTTCCAGATCGCCCAGTTGCCCGCTGATCGACTGCGGCGTCACATGCAGTTGCGCGCTGGCGCGAGCAATGCTGCCCGATTTGGCAACCGCCCAGAAATAACGCAGATGCTTGTAGTTCAGTGTTGCCATGGCCTTAACTCATCGAAAAAAACGAAGTGTTTATAAATTATATTCGATTTGTTGGATGTGTTCACATTATCTAAGATTCTGCACGCACACCCACCGATCAACCTCAAAGGAGAATTATCGTGCAGATCGATACGCAGCCCGTCCTGATGGAACCTTTGACTACGATAGAGGCGCTAAGACGCAACATCACTGCATTAGCCTGTGTCGAGGAAACCGATGCCCCGTTTGTGAGCTGTTATCTGAACCTTGAACAGGGCAGTGCCGACTACCACAAAATACTCGAAGAACGCGCCCTGGCGCTGCGTAGCACGCTTGACGAAGATGAGCGCGCGACGTTCGACAGCACAATCCGCGAGATCGAAGCCTATCTCGCCACGAATCTGCGATCGGATGCAAAGGGCGTGGCATTGTTCGTACGCCCATTTCACGGCGGTGCATTTTTTCTGCCCATGCAGTTCGCGGCGCCAGTGCCCGACTGGATTGCCCTCGGCGCCACGCCGAATCTGTTCCATCTGATGGCGCTGAAAGATACCTATCACCGCTACGTCGTGATGCTCGCAACCCACGCCTCGGTGCGCATTCTTGAAGTCAATCTGGGTGCAGCCACTGTCCAGGCGTGGACTGCACAACCTAAATTGCGCGAGCGCGTGGGCAGGGAATGGACCAAGGAACACTACGAAAGCCATCGCCGCGAACGCACCGCGCACTTTCTCAAAGAACAGATCGAATTGCTCGGACGCCTCATGGCGACAGGCAAACATACGCATCTCATTCTGGCGGGTGATCCGCACCTGACGGGGAATATCCGCCGCGCGCTGCCAAAACCCATAGCATCCAAACTGATCGACACCATTCCGGCTGCAAGCCGCGACGCGCAGGAGGATGTAGTGACCGCCACCCTGTCGGCCTTTGTCGAATGGGAAGAGCAGGAATCCCAAGCGGTTGCAGCACGCTTTATCAAGGGTATTCGCACGCAGGCGCGCGCAGTAGCGGGCGCAACCGCTTGCCTGGAGGCGCTACGTCAGCGGCGCGCTGATATTTTGCTGCTCGCGCAAGATATCGTGCCTCAGCCCGGATGGGTCTGCTCGGCGTGCAGCGCGATACGTGTCGAGCACATCACACCGGATGCCTGCCCCGAGTGCGGCAAAAATACGGTGCGCACGATTGATGCCATGGAAGAGTTGGCAAGGCTGGCCGGACAGCAGGATTGCCCCATCGAGGTCGTGACGCATTGTGACCCGCTGATGGCCATGGGCGGCGTCGGCTGCCTGATGCGGTACTAGCGTCCTGTGTATGTCCCGCGTATGAGGCAAGCCTTGCCTGAAGCCCCATTGGAAGCGGCGCTGTCACTTTGATTCATTCATCGATCCACATTAGCGGAGATTCATCATGCAAATTGGTATCCAGGCCAGAGGCTTCGAACTTACCGAAGCATTGCGCAACCACTGCGAGCGCAGATTGCTGTTCGCGCTGGGATCAGTCGGCGGAAAAGTTTGCGGCGTCTTCATTCGGCTTGCCGACGAGAACGGCCCGCGCGGCGGCAGAGACAAACGCTGCACCATTCGCGCGATTCTGCACGGGGCGCCGGCTGCCGTAATCGTGCAAGACGACGCCGATCTATACATTGCCATCAATCGTGCCGCTGATCGCGTTGCGCGCGCGATATCGCGCCGAACAGAACGCGCCTGGTCGGTTCGGCGCTCACGCGCGCCCGCGCCTATGCCCATGGACGAAAACGATATCGAATCACGCCGCGGGTCATAGGCTGCGCCCGCTCCAAATTCACAGCCACGCAGCACTAAATATGGGAACGCAGAATAATGGACTCTATCGGGACGTGGTACTGGTACACCGGCTTCGCCATATTCGTAATCGTTGCAATCTCGGTCGATCTACTGGTACTCGAGTCCAAAGGGGCGTCCAAAGTGTCGTTCAAAGAGGCGCTCAGTTGGTCGATCGTGTGGATCACCCTGTCGTTTATCTTCAATGCGCTGCTCTGGTGGTACCTCGACGACAAACTCGGCCGCGAGGTCGCCAATATCAAGGCTGCGGAGTTTTTTACCGGCTACCTGATTGAAAAAACGCTCGCGGTCGACAATATTTTCGTGTTTCTGATGTTGTTCACCTTCTTCGGCGTGCAGCCCCAGTATCAACGCCGGGTGCTGATACTGGGCGTCATACTCGCGATTGTGTTGCGCGCCATCATGATCCTGATCGGGGCATGGCTGATCGCCAAGTTTCACTGGATTTTGTATGTATTCGGGGCGATTCTGCTAATCACCGGGGTGAAGATGTTGTTGATGGCAGAGGCCGAACCGAATATGGACAAAAACCCGATTCTTCGCTTCTTGCGCCGTCACCTGCCCATCACCAATGAATACCACGATGAAAAATTTTCGGTAATCAAGGACGGCAAACGCTGGTTTACACCGCTTTTCGCGGTGATGATCATGATTGGCGTTACCGACGTGATTTTCGCGGTGGACAGCATTCCCGCGATCTTTGCAATCACGCTCGATCCATTCATCGTGCTCACCTCCAACGTGTTCGCCATTCTGGGTTTGCGCGCGATGTATTTCATGCTCGCGGATCTGGCAGATCGCTTTCATCTGCTCAAGTACGGACTGGCGTTCATCCTGGTCTTCATCGGCATCAAGATGCTGCTGCTGGACGTCTACAAAATACCCATCGGTTTCGCGCTATCCGTTGTCGGCACCGTGCTGGCGATCTCTATCCTCGGCAGTCTGTGGGTAACGCGTCCGGCGAAGGTGCGGATGAAAAAACGGAGAAAGTCTGATGCGGTATCTGAAGCGAAAACCAACGCAAGTTAACGCATAACAGTGGAGGTGCGGCAGACATGGAAACAGTAGGCAGCCTGGGGATGTGGGTTGGCTTTTCAGTGATCGTTCTGATCATGCTTGCCATCGACCTGTTCGTGGTGGGCGGCGGCAAGGCGCATCGCGTATCCATGCGCGAAGCGGCCATCTGGTCTGCGATCTGGGTCAGCGTCTCTTTTCTGTTCGCGGGCGCTCTCTGGTGGCATCTCGACGGCTCGGCGGGACGCGCGGTTGCCAACGAAACCACGCTGGAGTTCATCACCGGCTACCTGATCGAGAAATCGCTGGCGGTCGATAACGTGTTTGTGTGGCTGATGCTGTTCTCGTTTTTTGCCATTCCGATGGCACTGCAAAAGCGCGTGCTGATCTACGGCGTGATTGGCGCGATCGTGATGCGCACCATCATGATTTTCGCTGGGGTCTGGCTGATCGCGAAGTTTCACTGGCTGCTCTATGTGTTCGGTGCTTTTCTGCTGATTACCGGCATCAAAATGTGGATATTCGCCGAGCAAAAGCCGGATCTGGCCAATAACCCGGTCGTCAAATGGATACGGGGTCACATGAATGTGTCCGATGAACTGCACGGCGAGCGTTTTTTCGTCATAAAGGAAGTCGGGGGCAAATGGGTGCGTTACGCCACACCCTTGTTCCTCGTGCTGGTGTTGGTTGAAATCACCGATCTGATCTTCGCGGTCGATTCCATTCCGGCCATCTTTGCGATCACCACCGATCCGTTCATCGTGCTGACCTCCAACGTTTTCGCCATTCTGGGTTTGCGCGCCATGTATTTCTTGCTGGCGGGGACATGGCGGACCGCTTCTCCTTGCTGAAATACGGCCTGGCAATCGTAATGATGTTCGTAGGCGTCAAGATAATGCTGATCGACCTATTCAAGATACCGGTGCTGATTTCGCTTGGTGTCGTTACCACGATCATCGCCACCTCGATTGTTCTCTCGCTACGCAAGGACACAAAACAAACTGCGACCCTGATCGCGGGCGACGCCAATAAGCGCCCCCCAGAATGATAGCCATGGAACTCACTCTGCCCTCCGCTATGCCATGGCGGCAGCGCCTGATTGTATGGCTGGAAACGCCGCTGATCCAACGCAGTCTGATCACATTGATACTGGTCAATGCAGTAATACTCGGGCTGGAGACCAGCCCTTCAGTCATGAGCGCCTGGGGGCCTTGGCTGATCGCGGCCGATCAGGCCATCCTCGCGATATTCGTTGTCGAAATTGCCCTGCGTCTCGCGGCCCATCGGCTCGCCTTCTTTCGCGACCCATGGAGCGTGTTCGACTTCGTTGTTGTTGCCATCGCGTTGATTCCCGCATCGGGACCGTTGGCCGTGCTGCGCGCCTTGCGCGTGCTGCGTGTGTTGCGGCTAGTCACACTGGTGCCGAGCATGAAGCGTGTGGTTGGCGGGTTATTGTCCGCACTGCCCGGTCTCGGCTCGGTCAGCGCGATCATCGGCATCATCTTCTATGTCGCCGCGGTAATCGCCACCAAGCTATTCGGCACCGATTTTCCGCAGTGGTTCGGCACGCTCGGTGACAGCGCGTTTACGCTATTCCAGATCATGACGCTGGAAGGCTGGGCGATGGATATCGTGCGGCCGGTAATGGAAGTGTTCCCACTGGCGTGGATATTTTTCCTGCTGTTCATCCTGTCTTCGACCTTCACGCTGCTGAACCTGTTTATCGCGGTCATCGTTAACGCCATCCAGCAGGAGCATATCGGCGCATCGAAACCGTCTGCAAGCGACGACATTTCGCAGCTTCGCAATGAAATCGCCGCCTTGCGCAAGCATCTTCGTGTTCACCGTGGAACGGCAAGGGTGGTCATGGAAAACGCTAAGTCAATGAAGGTACGGAAATGAACCCTGAACAGCAAAAATCCATCCTGACTATCGCCTTGCTTGCCGCCTTTGCGGACGGCAATAAGGACGACCGCGAACGCGAACAGATTGGCCGCTTGGCCGAATCGCTTGCGAATGAACAAAATGCGCCCGAACTCAGCCGCCTTTACCAGGACGTCTTGCTCAAGCGCGTTACGCTGGCCGGCGCGTGCGACACGCTCGACAATCCTGATCACCGTCAACTCGCCTACGAAATGGCGTTGTGCGTGTGCGACGTCGATTGCGCTCAAAGCGATGCCGAGCGCCGCTTTCTCCTCGATCTTAAAACCCGGCTCGGTCTTGACGCCGCGCGAACGGCCGTAGTCGAGCGTGAAGCCGACGCTCTGGCTGATGAACCGTTGACCGCCTTGCCGGTTGTACAGGCATCCGTCGCCGCGACCCCGAGTGCGCGCGGGGCCGAACTCGATCAGTCCATTCTCAATTATTCGATTCTGAACGGCGCGCTGGAACTGTTGCCGCAATCGTGGGCATCCATGGCCATTATTCCGCTCCAGATCAAGATGGTGTATCGCATCGGCGGCGCCTACGGCCACACGCTCGACAAAAGTCACATCAAGGAGTTTCTCGCGACCGTGGGTGTCGGCCTCACCTCGCAGTATCTCGAACAATTCGGTCGCAAACTGCTGGGCGGCCTGCTCGGCAAAGTAGCGGGCAAAACGGTCGGCGGCATGGGTCGCGCGGCCACCGGCGTTGCGTTCTCGTTTGCCACGACATACGCGCTGGGACAAATCGCCAAGCGTTATTACTTGTACTGTGTCATTAATACTTAGGATTCCGTGCGTACGGCCTTGCGCAGCACGGACATAGAGGAAGACTTCGAGCGATGGCGCGCCCCAGCCGATAACGCACCGTTGCGATAGACCACGGGACGTGGCGCTGCATCGGAGACAGACCCGCGCGGGTGGAAGCCTTCGGGTAG
>JAYVQD010000102.1:0-2591 GCA_043777275.1 Nitrosomonadales bacterium | reverse complement strand
TTGAGCGAGGTATTTGCGATTGGGGCGGGGGCGGGGGAGCGGTATATGCCCAATGCGCTTAAAGGCGTTGGAATCTAAATTTTCTGGAAACCGGATTGACCATGGCAAAAGCAAAAAAATCAGCAGGCAAAAAACAGGAAGTCGAACTCACCCGCGATGCCAGCCGCGAAGACCACGCGCGCCCGTTCAACACGCTGCAGGAGATGGTGATCCATGCGCGGCAGAATCTGTCGCGCTTTCAGTGGGACACGCTCTGCGGCGGTTCGGATTCCGAGACGACTCTGCGGCGCAATCGCATGGCGCTGGACAGTCTGGCGCTGCGGCAACGGGTGCTGGTGGATGTGTCGAAAATCGACATGACCACCACGCTGCTCGGCGAAAAATTAAAGCTGCCGGTGTTCATTGCGCCGGTAGGAAATTTTTTGCAGATTGCCGATCCGGCGGGCGCGGTGTCCGTGGCGCGCGGCGCGGTGGCGGCGGGCACCACGGCGTTTATCAGCACCGCAGCCAAGCCCAGCATTGAAGAAGTCGCGAGGAGTGTCGATCATCCGCTGCTGTTTCAGCTTTATGTGCGCAGCGACCGTGCGTGGATGCGCGGCTTTCTGGATCGCGCCAAGGCGGCGGGCTATCGCGCGATTTGCGTGACGGTGGATCGCGCCTACTACAGCCGCCGCGAGCGCGACATTATTAACGGATACTTGCAGCGCGCCGATTCGGGTGACCCGCGTCATCAGGCGAGCCTGACTTGGGACGATTGCGCATGGATCAAGCAGCACACCAAGTTGCCGCTGATTTTGAAAGGCATTGCCACCGGCGAAGACGCGAAGCTCGCGGTGCAGATAGGCGCGGATGTGGTGTATGTGTCGAACCATGGTGGCCGTCAACTGGATCACGGGTTGGGCACCATCGAAACGTTGCCCGAAGTGGTCGATGCCGTGAACGGCAAAGCCGAAGTGCTGTGGGACGGCGGCGTCACACGCGGCACCGACGTGGTGAAAGCTATTGCGCTCGGCGCGCGCGCGGTAGGCGTAGGCAAGTTGCAAGGCTGGGCGCTGGCTGCGGGCGGCGAAGCCGGCATCGTGCGCATGTTTGAATTGCTGGCGCAGGAAATCCACACCACGCTGGGGTTGATGGGCGTTAAGTCACTCAAGGAATTGAACCCCTCGTGGGTGCGTCCGACGATGCATACCGGCGCGTTCGGCGCGACCTGCAACTACCCGGTGTTCGATGAGATGTTTAATAAATAATCAATAAAAACAAATACTTACCATAATTATCGTGAGCGGGAATCCCTTCCATCTGGAGCCGCGCCTGCAAGCGATAACCGCGCAGGAATACCCGCGTTTTTCCGATGCCGAGTATGCGCGCCGTCACCAGCACCTGGGCGAGGCGATGGCTGAGCACGACTGCGATCATCTGCTGGTAATCACCGATCATCGCGCGGGCAATGCGGTGCAGTGGGTCACGGCATGGCCGGGCACCAACGAGGCGTATGTGGTGTTCAAGCCCGGCGTGCAGATGACCATGTTCGTGGAGTGGTTCAATCATTTTCCGCTGGCCCAAAAAATCGCGCGTGATGTAGACACGCAGTGGGGCGAGCATCGCGGCATCGAAAAAACCATCGCGGAATTAAAGCGCCGTGGCGCCAGGCGCGTGGGTATCGTCGGCCCGCTGGTGGCGAGTAAATACAAAAAACTGGAAGCGCAGTTCGAGATGGTTTCTCTGGACGCGGATTACGTGCGGCTGCGCATGATTAAAAGCGAAGAAGAAATCGATTGGCTGCGTATCGGCGCAGCGATGAGCGATGCCGGCTTTGCCGCATTGCTGGCGGGCACGCAGCCCGGCCTGGATGAGCGTGAACTGGCTGCGCTGGTGGAAAACGCCTACGTGAAATACGGCGGCACCACCATGATTCATTACATCGGCGTCACCTCGATGGCGCAGCCGCACCTGTTTGTGCCGCCGCAGTATCCGTCGCCGCGCCAGGTGCAGAAAGGCGATGTGGTGTTCTGCGAACTGTCCGCGTTCTGGTGGGACTACGCCGGGCAGATACTGCGCACGTTTTTTGTCGACGCCGAGCCGACGTCGCTGTATGGGGATTTGCACGCTACCGCCGAAGCGGCGTTTGATGCCGTCACCCAGGTCGTGAAGCACGGCACGACCATGGAAGAAATCCTCGCCGCCGCCGATGTCGTTGAGAACAACGGCTTCACTATCTGTGACGACTTGATGCACGGTTTCGGCGGCGGCTATTTTCAGCCGATCATCGGCAGCCGCAGCCGTCCGGCAGGGCCGTTGCCGAAGTTGATGCTGGAGGAAAACATGACCGTGGTGGTGCAGCCCAACGTAACTACGGTGACCACCCTCAGCGGCGATCAGTCAAAACGCGCGGGCGTGCAGGTGGGCGAATTGATACGCGTCACCCGTAACGGTTTTGAAAAACTGCATCGCGCGCCGCGCGGCGCGTTTCGGGCGGGGACACGTCTGTAGCGTCGGCAGCGCTACTCCATGCGCATGCCGGTGGCCTTGACCGTTTTTTCATTGGCGCGAAACTGCTGGCGCAAAAATTCGTCGTAGCGTTCCGGGTTCAG
>JAYVQD010000101.1:0-34968 GCA_043777275.1 Nitrosomonadales bacterium | reverse complement strand
CAAACGGACTCGGCATGCTGCTGCACCAGGCGCGCCCCGCCTGGAAGTTGTGGTTTGGTATCGAGCCAGCAGTAACGGTGGAACTGCGCGAGATGATGGAACGCAGTCTGTGACCGCGTGCCGCGCGATGGAACGCGAGGGCGGTGATTTACTGGCGCGGAATCTTCGCCGCGCGCGCCACTTTTTCGTAGCGCTCGATCTCGGTTTTGATGAACGAGACAAGCTGATCGCCGCTTTCGCCGCCGGGTTCCTGCCCCTGACCGATAAACAGGTCGCGGCTGTCGCGGATGCCCGCCGCCAGAACGCCCTGGAGTTTGCTCACGACGGTTGCCGGTGTTTTGGCTGGCGTGAGCACCGCGTTCCAGTTGTAGTTCTCGAAATCCGTCAGGCCCTGCTCGTGCATCGTGGCGACTTCCGGCAGCGCGGGCGAGCGCGTGAGTGAGGTCACCCCCAGCGCGCGCAGCTTGCCCTGCTTCACGAACGGCGCGACATTAAAAATCTGCAACGAGGCAAAATCGATGTAGCCCGACATCAGCTCAATGGTGTACTGGCTGACGCCGCCTTTGTATGGCACATGCACGACGTTGATGCCGGTGCGGTGCGCGAATGATTCCGTGGAGAGGTGCCCCACCGTGCCCACGCCGGGCGTGCCGTAATTAAGCCTGCCCGGGCGCGCCTTGGCGAGTGCGATAAATTCCTTCAGATTCTTTGCCGGAATAGCCGGATGCACCACCAGCGTGCTGGCGCTTTTGGCGATCAGGATCACCGGCGTGAAATCGCGCAGCGTGTCGAACGGCATACTGGCGTTGATCGCGGGCGCCACCGTCAACGGGCCGGGATTGCCGGCGAGCAAGGTGTAGCCGTCAGGCGCGCTTTTCGCCGCCGCCGCAGTACCGAGTATGCCGCCCACCGCCGGACGATTATCGACAATCACGGTTTGCCCAAAAGCGGCATTGAGCTTTTGTGCCGCCCAGCGCGCCTGCGTGTCAGTGGGGCCGCCCGCGCCGAACGGCACGATGTAGCGGATGGGCTTGGAGGGGTAGTCCTGTGCCTGTGCGTGGGCCACGCTCAGGCTGGCGGTCATCATGGATGCAATCCAGCGAATTCGCATAGCGTTCCCCAATCCGTGCCGACGCGATGTGTGTTATGGGTTCCCGCCTGCGCGGGAACGACGGTCGTGGTGAGTAAGCCGTTTATCGGTTCAGCTTCTCGTCAAACCAGTTCCACATCGTCGCCACACCCAGCGTGAGGTAATCGCGCTGACAGTGCTGCGAGCCGCCTTCTTCGGCGGTGAACACGCGCAGGGTTTTGTCGGTGGAGCCGCTGGCGTTGTAGAGTGCCTGTGCGTCGGCGAGCGAAATTTGTTCATCCTCCGCACCATGCACGATCAGGAACGGGCAGCGCATTTTCTGCACCACGCCGTCGAGTTGGTAGGGTTCGAGTTTTTTCAACGCTTCGTCCAGCGTATTCACGCCGAGTATCCAGGTGATGTGATGACCCGGCACGGACAACGACGTTTTAAACTTGGCGTCGATGCGTTTTTTCCAGGTGCCGTAGTAATCCCAGATCGCGCCCCACGCGATGCACGCGGCGAAGCGCGGCTCCATCGAGGCGATGCGCGGCGCGTAGTAGCCGCCGAGGCTGATGGCGACCACGCCGACTTTTTTGGCATCCACGTCGTCGCGTTTTTCGAGCCAATCCATGCATGCGCTGCCCGCGACTTCATAGTCGTGGCGCAGTACGTTGCCGCGAAAACGAATCGCTTCGCCGGTGCCGGGGCCGTCCATCACCAGGCACGAAATGCCGCGCTTGATAAGATCGGTGACGCCGCGCACGAATTGAATTTCCTTGGTGACATCGAGGCCGTCGAAGAACACCACGCACGGCGCACGTTTGCCTTTGGGATTTTCCGCATGCACAAAGTAACCGGGCAGACTTTCTTTACCCATCGGCACTTCAACGATTTCTATTTTGACGCTGGTGAGTTTGGCGTGTTTATGAAAACAATCGACGCCGGTTTTGAATGCTGCTAGCGCCTTGGCGTCCTTGGGCGTGCGAAAACGCTCGGCCATCTGGTAATAGTTGCACGCGCGCAAGTACGCGGCGGCGGCGGAGACACGATGACCCCCGGCCTCGAATTTCTCGGCATGCGCGCGCACGCCGTCGGCGACTTTGGCGCAAGCGTCAAACCACGCATCGTCGTCTTCCGGCGCGGCGCCTTTTAACAAGGTGCCGATTTTGTGCAGCTCGCCGATGTCCGAGCCGCCGTACGCCGCCGAGCCCATCATGTTGATGAAGGCGGCCGACCAGCGATAGTTGCCGGGGAAATACATGAAATACGGCGGTTCTTTGGCGGCCATGATATTCCTTATGGTTGTATAAAAAAGTGTTTAAAAACAAATACTTACGTTTGTTATTGTTTTTGTATGCCTGCGGCTTTGGCGACGCGCGCCCACTTATCGATTTCGTTACGGATGAAATTTGCGTAATCGTCGGGTCCGAGTCCTGCAACTTCATGACCCTGGTTGATGAAGGCATCGCGATGCTCCGGCGCGGCTAACTGTTTGGACAGCACATCGTGTATGCGTGTGATGATTTCACGCGGAGTCTTTGCCGGCGTGAGCATGCCGTTCCAGTTGTAGCTCACAAATCCGCTGAGTCCTTGTTCCGCCACGGTAGGCAGGTTCGGCAACAGCGGCGAACGTTTTTCGGAGGTCGCGCCGATGGCGCGCAGCCGGTTGCTTTGCAGCAGCGGCGCGCAGCCCGCGAACTGAATGATCGCAATTTCAATATGGCCGGCGAGCAGGTCAACGGTGTATTGCGCGGCGCCCTTATACGGAACATGGTTTATCTTGATGCCCGCCTGGGTGGCGAACAACTCGGTGGCGAAGTGGCCGACGGTGCCCACGCCCGGCGAGCCGTAATTGATCTTGCCCGGCTGCGCGCGGGCCAGCGCGACAAAATCTTTAACCCCCTTCGCCGGCACGCTGGGGTGGACGCACACACAACTGGCGGTGCGCGCGATCAAAAAAATCGGCGCCAGATCGCGCAGTGTGTCATACGGCATTTTGGCGTTGACGCTGGGCGACACGGTCAGCGGGCCGGGGTTGCCCGCGAGCAGCGTGTAGCCATCGGGCGCCGCGCGTACCACGGCTTCGGTGCCCGGCACGCCGCCGCCACCGCCGCGATTCTCGACGATGAAGTTTTGGCCCAGCGCGTGGGTGAGTTGCTGCGCCGCCCAGCGCCCCTGCACATCGGTAGGCCCGCCGGGCACGAACGGCACGATGACACGCACCAGCTTGGCGGGATAGTTCTGCGCGGCGGCCACGCTTGCGAAAAGCAGGCACGATAGGCACGATAGGCACGATAGGCACGACAGGCCCGCAAAGTTCAATAGTCGGCGCATGAGCGGCAGTCTCTGGGTTGATTCAAATCTGGGCGGTGCGAAGTTGAAACACGATAGTTACCGCCGCCGGGGTTGTCAATCATCCCGCGTTGTTCTGGTAAACTCGCGGCTCGTTTCTAATTCATCAGAGGGAGTAGGGGTCATGGCTGCAGCCAAGAAAAAATCGGCAAACAAGAGTGCCAAAAAGAGCAAGTACACCGACATTCTGTTTGAAGTCACAGACCAGGTGGCATGGATCACCATCAATCGCCCGCGCGTGCTGAATTGCTTTCGTGAGCAGACACTCGACGAAATGATCGACGCGCTGAAATCCACCCGCGAAGACCCGTCGATTGTGTGCGCGGTGATTACCGGCGCGGGCGAGAAATCGTTCTCGGCGGGCGGCGATTTTTACGCCATGAAGCGGCTGAATTTCAACAACGCCTACATGTGGAACGACCGCATGCTGGGTCTGGCGATGACCATCCGCGGCCTGCCGATTCCGGTGATCGCCATGGTCAACGGCTGGTGCATGGGCGGCGGCCACGAACTCGCGCTGTGGTGCGATCTGGTGATCGCCTCTGAAAACGCGGTGCTCGGCCAAACCGGCGCCAAAGTCGGCGCGTGCCCGACCGTGGGCGCCACGCAATACATCCCGCGCATCATCGGCGAACGCCTCGCGCGCGAAATGATTTTCTGCGCGCGCCGGTTTGGCGCCAAAGAAGCGGTCGAAGTCGGCCTCATCAACAAGTGTGTGCCGCTGAAAGATTTGCGCAAAGAAACGCTGAAGTGGTGCGAAACCATGAAAGGCCATAGCGCGCTGACGATACGCATGACCAAAAAGTCGCTCAACTCCGAATCCGACATGCTGTATGCCTCGTGGCAGCAGGGCATGGAGTTGCTCGCGCACGTGTGGGGATCGGAAGAAGCCGCCGAAGGCATGAACGCCTTCCTCGCGGGCCGCAAACCGGATTTCCAGAAATTCCGCATGCGCGACAAGAAGATGCTGGCGGAGTACCTTGCGGGTAATGAGCGCGATTTGAATGCGCCGCCGTCGATGCGTGCGAAGAAGAAAAAGTAAAGAGAAAAAGTAAAGGAGCGAAGGGAGTAAAACTCCCTCGCCCGGTTTTTACGGGGCGAGGGTTGGGGTGAGGGGAGTACACTTCACCGAACCACTCCGTCACAACCCTATGTCCTCAGTAGACAAACAAGACGCCCAAGGCGCTGATGGTGCATTAGCGGGCACCAAAGTCCTCGACCTGACCCGTATTCTCGCTGGCCCGTTGTGCGCGCAGACATTGGGCGACATGGGCGCGGAGGTGATCAAGGTCGAGCCGCCCGGCGCGGGCGACGACACGCGCTCGTGGGGGCCGCCGTTCGTGGGGGATGAGTCGGCGTATTTTCTTGGCATCAATCGCAACAAGCGTTCGATCACGCTCAATATGGCGGTAAAGCCGGGACAGGAGATTCTCGCCACGCTCATCAAACAATGCGATGTGCTGGTCGAAAACTTCAAGGCCGGCACGCTGGAAAAATGGGGCTTCACCAATGCGTGGCTGGAACAAAACGCGCCGCGTGTGGTGCGTTGTTCCATCACCGGTTACGGCACCGACGGCCCCAAGGGCGGGCTGCCGGGTTACGATTTTATTCTGCAAGCCGAATCCGGTTTGATGAGTATTTGCGGCGAGACCGACGGCGACCCGATGAAGTATGGCGTGGCAATTGTCGATATCACCACCGGTCTGCTGGCGTGCAATGCCATCCTCGCGGCGCTCAACGCGCGCCATCGCACCGGGCGCGGGCAGCACGTTGAGGTGTCGCTGTATGAATCTGGCTTGTTCATGTTGGCCAACGTGGCATCGAACCATCTGGTGTCGGGCAAAGACGCGCGGCGCTTCGGCAATGGGCACCCGAACATTGTGCCTTACACCGCCTATCCGGTGAAAGACGGCATGATCGCGGTGGCGGTGGGCAACGACGGGCAGTTCGCCAAGTTCGCTGCGGCGCTGGGTCATGCCGAGTGGGCTGCTGATCCGCGTTTTCAAACGAACCCCGATCGCATCGGCAACCGCGAGGCGATAGACGGCTTGATTATCGCGGCGCTCAAAGCCGAAGACGCTGAATCGCTGATCGCCAAACTCACTGACGCGGGTGTGCCGTGCGGCCGCATCAACAGCGTGGCGCAAGCGCTCGCTGCCCCGCACACGCTTGCCCGCAACATGGTGCGCACGGTTAATCACCCGACTGCGGGCGACGTGAAAGTGCTGGGCATGCCGTTTCGGTTCAGCGATACGCCGCCATCGATACGCCGCGCGCCGCCGACGCTGGGGCAGCATAACGTGCAGGTGTTGGGCGATGAGTTGGGGTTGTCGGCAGAGCGCATTGCGGAGTTGCGGGCGCAAAAGATTATTTGAACAACAGGTTTGGGTTCTCATCTGTGTTCATCCGTGGTTAAAAAAAGGGGTTGATGTGATTAACAACTTATCCCACGTTTCCATCGTAGTCCCCAACCTTGAGGCAGCCGCCAAGCGACTCGCGGAAACGTATGGTCTCAACATCGGCGAGATCAGCGTCAACGAACAGCAAGGCGTGCGCATGGCCTATGTCGATCTTGGCAATGCGAAAATAGAACTGATGGAACCCTCGCGCCCCGATTCACCGGTGGCCAAGTTTCTGGAGCGCAATCCCAAAGGCGGCATCCATCATTTTTGCGTGGGGGTGGACAACGTGGATGCAACACGCGCTGATCTCACCGGCAAGGGTGCACAAGTGCTGGGCGACGGCAAACCGCAAACCAATGTGCATGGCGAGCGCATCGCCTTTGTACATCCCAAGGATTTTCTCGGCGCGCTGGTAGAGTTGGAGGAGCACGAAAAGTAGGGTGCGCACCGCGCACCGCATCTCAGGAGGGTTACGTATGCGACGGCTCATTCGTTCCATCGTCGGTGCAATGCTGGTTTCGACAGGTGTCGCGCAGGCGCAGCCCGCTTCGACGGGCTCAGGACAGGCTTACCCTTCAAAACCCATCCGCATGGTTGTGCCTTTCGCCCCCGGCGGCGCGACCGACATCGTGGGCCGCATCCTCGCGCCCAAGCTCGGCGAGCGCCTGGGTCAGCAAGTGGTGGTGGATAACCGCGCCGGCGCGGCGGGCAACATCGCGGTGGAAATCGTCGCGTCTGCGCAGCCCGATGGCCACACCATTCTCGTCGGCAATATTTCCACCAACTCGATCAATCATCTGCTGTTCAAAAAGATGAAGGTCAATGCGGTGCGCGATCTCGCGCCGATCACCTTGCTGGCGTCGATACCGAATGTGATTCTCGGCGGGCCGAAAATGCCCGCCAACTTCAAGGAGGCGCTGGCATTTGTGCGCGAGCGGCCGGGACAATTGAATTTTCAAGCGCCGCTCGGTTCGTATTCGCATCTCGACATGCTGGCGCTCACCGCTGCCGCCGGGTTGAAGATGGTGCATCTGCCGTCGAAAGGCGCGGGCGAAACGCTCACCGCGCTGATGCGCGGCGATGTGCATATTACCAACTCCAATGTCGCCTCCAACATCGGCGCGATACGCGCCGGACAGATCAAGGCGTATGCGGTGACGTCGCAAAATCGCATCGCCGATTTGCCCGACGTGCCCACACTCACGGAAGCGGGGTTTGCGGGCATCGGCAGCCTTAACTGGAACGGGTTGTTCGTGCCGGCGGCGACCCCGCGCGCGATCATAGACCGCATTTTCAAAGAGACGGTTGCGGTGATGGGCGACCCGGAAATGAAAGACTATCTCGCCAAGCGCCTGATCCCGCTGGCGCTATCCGAATCGCCTGCGGCGTTTAACGCTTACGTGCTGTCTGAATCAAAGCGCTGGGACAAAATTATTCGTGACAACAAGGTGGCCATTGAATAACGCGAATCCGCGGCAATGCCCAATTATTGACGTATATTGCTCGTCTTTAAGAGAGAGGAAATATCATGAAAGCCATGAAATTCATGAGGCCCTGTTTGCTGGTGGCGTCTGCCATGCTGGCAGTGCACGTTAATGCGGCCACGTCCGCGCAACCGATGATTTCGGATGCGGGCAAGACAGCGCTGTCGCAATTCACCTCGGCGGCGACCGGTCGCGGCGATGTGCCGGGTGTGGTGACGCTGATCGTCAACCGCGATGGCGTGCTCTATCAGGGCGCCGCAGGCAAACAGGACGTGGCGCGCGACGCGGCAATGCCTGCCGATGCGATTTTCAGAATCGCCTCGATGACCAAGCCGGTGACGTCGGTGGCGATCATGATGCTGGTGGATGCCGGCAAAGTGAATCTCGATGATCCGGTGTCGAAATATTTGCCCGATTTCGATAAGCGCCCTGTCATCACAAAGTTCAACGCGGCGGATGGCAGCTATGAAACCCGTCCCGCGAAACGCCAGATCACAATCAGGCATCTGTTGACGAATACCGCTGGCCTGGGCTACGCGTTCACCGATCCCACGATGGCGAAAATCGTTGCCGTTACCATGAAGAACGAGCCGGACCTTCCGTTGTTGCAGGACCCCGGAACGAAGTGGACTTACAGCCCTGCGACGCGCGTGCTCGGCTGGGTGGTGGAAAAAGTATCCGGCGAGCCGCTCAATGTCTATCTGCGCAGCAAAATTTTCGAGCCGTTGAAAATGGCGGATACCGGGCACGCGGTGCCGGAGGGGAAAGTGTCGCGCGTGGTGACCGTGCATAGCCGCAAAGACGGCAAACTCAGCGAAGCGCCCAACGAACTGATGCAGGAGTCGCCGGTGCGCGGCGACGGCGGGCTGTATTCCACCGCGCAGGACTACGGGCGGTTTTTGCGCATGCTGCTCAACGGCGGCACGCTGGATGGTGCAAAGATTCTGAGCGCGAAGTCGGTGCAACAGATGGGGCAAAACCACATCGGCGAGATATCCATACAAACACAGCCGGACGCCAACCCGGCGCGCACGCGACCGTTTCCGGTGGGCGCGGGCCGCGATAAATTCGGATTCGGATTCCAGATCACTGCCGCCGATCCGAAATACGCCAAGTATCGCAGCCCCGGCTCGTTAAGCTGGGGCGGCATCAACAACACGCATTTCTGGATTGATCCGAAGCGGCAGATTGCCGCCGTGGTGATGATGCAAGTGCTGCCGTTTTACGACGACGCCAGCATGGGCGTGCTGCGCGGCATTGAAGCGATTGTTTATCAGCATCTCAAGTGATCTCTATACTTAAATAGTGTTTAAAAACAAATACTTACATAAAAAATAATCCTGCCATCATGACCACCGCCACATCGCAGCGCGTTACCCAGACACAACTGGAAACCTTCATCGCGGCGGTGTTTGTCACCGTCGGCATTTCCAAAAACGAAGCGCAAACCATCGCACAACTGATGGCCCGCGCCGACATCAACGGCTCCGAAGGCCACGGCATTTTTCGTTTGCCGCAATACATCCGCCGCATCAAGGGCGGCGCGGTCAACGTCAAACCGGACATCCGCATCGAGCGCGAGGCGGCGGGCATGGCGCTCATCAACGGCGACAACGGCATGGGCCACCTGGTGATGAAATTCGCCACCGAAAAAGCCATTGAAAAGGCGAAGACCGCAGGCGTCGCGTGGGTGGGCGCGAAGTGGAGCAACCATGCCGGGCCGGCGTCGCTCTACGCCAGCATGCCGGTGGCGCATAACATGATTGGCCTGTATCTCGCGGTGGGCAACGCCAACCATCTGCCGGCGTGGGGCGGGCTCGACATGCTGCTCTCGACCAACCCGATTGCGATTGCGATGCCGGGTGAAAGTGAAGCGCCGGTGATTCTGGATATGGCGACTACGGTTGCCGCCTACGGCAAAGTCAAAACCAAAGCGCAGCGCGGCGAGATGATGCCCGAAGGCTGGATGATGGATCGACAGGGTCAGCCTTTGACGGACCCGAAGCGCTCGAATGAGGGGTTCTTGTTACCTATAGGCGGCTACAAAGGGTATGGCCTCGCATTGATGTTCGGCTTGCTCGCAGGCACCTTGAACGGCGCAGCAATGGGCCGCGACGTGGTGGATTTCAACGCCGACGACGTAACGCCCACCAACACCGGGCACTGCATCGTCGCCATTAACATCGAAGCGTTTCAGCCCGTGGCGGATTTCAAAAAAAGCGTCGATGCGCTGGTGAAAGATTTGCGACAATCGGAACGCCTGCCCGGCGTGGAGCGTATCCGCATCCCCGGCGAAGGTTCGCACACCGCGCGCGCAGATCGCGTGAAAAACGGCGTGCCGATGCCACCGTCGCTGATGACGGCGCTAGAGTCGCTCGCGGCGGAGTTGGGTATAGCGGCGTTGGGAAAATAAAACGCTGCTTGCGGCAGGTTAAGCAATCACGGGTAGGAGAGGATAGCGTCGATGGCCAGTGCAAAATTCAACAGAGGCGTAGCACTGCTGATAGTGGTGATGGCTTCGCCGTTGGTATACCTGTTGCTGTTGCAAGCGCCTATCCCGCAAGACAAGGGCTATCACATCTTCGCGGATATTCGCACCTGCCTGGGCATCCAAAACTTCGGCAACGTGGCATCTAACCTGGCGTTTCTGTTGGTGGGCCTGCTGGGCAGCCTGTGGTGTTATCGCAACCTCAAGACCGGCACGCGCTTGTCGTGGATTGTTTTTTTTGCAGGCGTGGCGCTGGTGTTTGCGGGCTCCGGCTACTACCACGCTACACCCAACGACGACACGCTGGTGTGGGATCGCCTGCCGATGACCATCGCGTTCATGGGCCTGTTCGCCGCGTTGGTTGGCGAACATCTAGGAGAGCAATTCGAGCGGCCCGTGCTGATTCCGGCGCTGATCATCGGCATCGCCAGCGTATTCTGGTGGCGCTACACCGATGACCTTCGTGTGTATATCTGGGTGCAACTCGCGCCGCTGCTGGCGATCCCGTTTATTATGGGGGTGTTCCCGGGGCGCTACACGCATCGCAGCTACCTGCTGTATGGCCTTTTGTTCTACGCACTCGCCAAAGTGGCGGAGTACTACGACAAAGAGACCTACGCGCTTACGTCGCTCTTTGTGAGCGGGCATTCCATAAAGCATTTGCTGGCGGCCATGGCGCCGCTGTTTCTTTATCTCATGTTGCGGCGGCGGCGCGATGTGCCTGCGTAACGGGGCGCGGCGTTTTCATTGTGATGGGTTTCATCCATCCTTATGTGGCCATTTTCGAAAAAGACAGCTGAAAGTCTCCAGGTAACTTCAAACGACGTTAAGCGCCGCGTTCCCGATAATGCATCAGGTGATTTTTACGTGGCAGCAGGGGAATGCACTTCATGTCTGATTCCCCATGGTGTGGCTCCGGCGCTGATGAATGACAGTGAGGGGCAATGGACCGAATGTTTCTATAAGCGGCAACCCAATACGCCAAAAGTAGTGGGGATTGCGATACAGGCTATGAATTCGTCCTGCGTGCAGGCGCTACGTATGGCGGATCGGATCGAGAAATATTTGTGAAACTAAAAAGACTGGGGCTTGGCGATTGCTGTGACAATCTTCACCTCATTTAGCAATTGTAGCCCTGAAGAAGTATTGCGTATTCCGGGGTTTGTCACTCACCAAATTCTTTGCCTCTCGTTGCGCACGCTCAATCCGCGCGGAAGTAAGTTGAATTTTTGGTGTAGTTACAAATGTAGTATAATTTGCCCATGGACTTCGAGTGGGATGTAAACAAAGCGGTCGCTAATGTAAGTAAACATAGTGTCTACTTTAAAGATGCCGCGCGAGTGTTTCTGGATCCGATGCGTATCGAATCATTCGATGGCCGGGATGCCCACGGTGAAGATCGCTGGAAAACCGTGGGCTTGGTTGCGCCTGCTTTGCTGGCCGTGGTGTACGCTGTTCGCGGCACAGCGGGCGAGATCATCCGATTGATTTCAGCGAGAAAGGCAGATGCCCATGAGCGCGCGCAATATCGTGAAGTTTAAGCTGGATACCAAAAATCCAAAGCCCGTCAGCGCTGCACAACGCAAGCGCTTGGCGGCGGTGGCTGCAATGGCGGATTCCGCCATTGATTACAGTGATATTCCCAAGCAAAGCGGCGCTGTTCAATGGACCAGACCGGGTGCTTTGGTGCCCTCAGAAAACAAACAACAGATTACGCTGCGCGTGGATGCGGATGTGTTAAGTTTTTTCAAGGCCACGGGCAAACGCTATCAGAGTCGCATGAACGCTGCATTGCGTGAGTACGTGAAAGCGCACGCCAAATCCGCGTAGATTTGCCTTACAGCCGCAGCTTCGCCTCCAGCCCGGTTTCTTTCGCGATGCGCCTCAAGTCCGCAATCGTGTCCTCCGGCAACAGCAATCCCTCGTGCCGGAATTTCGCATCGCTGTTGTTTTCCATCTCGCCGGGATAAAACACTTCATCAAAGCCCTTGGCGAGCGGCACCGATTTGATTTCGCCGACAAACGCCTGCATGCGCGCATGAAACTGTTCGAGCGGCTGAAATTTGCTGATGTCCATCGCGACCATCAAATGCCCACAATTGCTTTTTTCCGCAGTCTTGTACGGGCTATGCACCGCCGACAAGAAACCGCTGCCGGTTAGTACGCCTGACATCATGTCCACCATCGCGGCAATCGCGTAGCCTTTGTGTTCGGCCATCGGCAGGATGATGCCGTCGATGGCTTCCTGCGGATCGGTGGTGGGCGCACCCGCCTGATTGATCGCCCAGCCCAGCGGTATCGGCAGATTCTTGTTACGCGCGAGATAAATTTTGCCGCGTGCGACGCCGGTGGCGGCCATGTCTACTACGAATGGCGCGCGTGTGGCGTCGGCATTTACTGGCGCCGCAACGGAAAAAGGATTAGTGCCGATGATTTTTTTGCGCCCGCCCCACGGCGCCATCGCCGGGCCGCCGTTGCTGGTGAGCATGGCCACGCACCCCGCCGCCGCCACGCGGCGCGTGTAATACATGCAGGTGCCGAAGTGATTGGAGTTGCGCACCGCCACCGCGCCGATGCCATGTGTTTTCGCGCGCTGGATCGCCTCGTGTGTTGCGAGCATCGCCAGCACATGGCCTACGCCATCGTGGCCGTCGATCACCGCTATCGCGCCGGCATCGACTACGAACTCCGGCGTGGTCACTGGCTTCATCACGCCGTTGCGGATGCGGTCGAGATACCAGCCCAGACGCAACACGCCGTGGGATTGGTGGCCCCATAGGTCGGCTTGCACGAGTGTGTCCGCTATTAGTCGTGCATCCGGTTCGGGTACGCCTGCACTGGCGTAGACGGCGGTGCAGAAGTCGATCAATGGATCGGCGCCTATACGGTTTTGTAACATATTGTTTTTATTGGTTTATTTTATATGAGCGACGCTACGTGTTTGGCAAACGCCTGCGTACCCAGCTTGCCGCCAATATCCGGCGTGCGTGTTTCCGGTTTTTGCAGCGCGGTGTTAATCGCTGCATCGATGGCCTTGGCGGCAGCGTCGAACTCGGTGCGCTTGTGGCGGATGCTCAACCAGTCGAGCAACATCGCCGCCGACAAAATCAGCGAGGTGGGGTTGGCTTTGTCCATGCCCGCGATGTCGGGCGCGGAGCCGTGCTGGGCTTGCGCGCAGCAGGCGTCATCACCGGCCATCGTCGACGCCGCCAATCCTAAACCGCCGGAAATTTCGGAGGCTTCGTCGGACAAAATATCGCCGAACATATTGCCGGTGACGATGCAGTCGAATTTATCCGGGTGGCGCACCAGCAAGGCGGCCATGGCATCGACGATTTTTTCGTCGAGTTCGACGTCGGGGTATTCCTTGGCGACTTTGCGTACCTCGCGCAAAAACAAGCCGTCGGAGATGTGAAACACATTGGCCTTATGCACGGCGGTGACTTTTTTGCGGCGCTTGCGCGCCCAGTCGAACGCCACGCGCGTGATGCGCTCGCATTGGCGCGCGGTGACTTTGCGTACGGATAGCGCCATGTCTTCGGTGGGCATGAACTCGCCGCGGCCCATGAACATATTGCGGTCGGAATAAAAGCCTTCGGTGCATTCACGAAATATCACCAGATCAATCGGTTTGCCGGTGAGGCCGACGCCCATGCGCGAAATCGCCGGGCGGATGTTGGCGAACAAATCGAGCTTGGTGCGAAACTCGCCCGACGGATTGATGCCGCCCTGCTCGCGTGGCGGATAAATCAGGTGATCCACCGGGCCGAGGATGATGCCGGGGGCTTGGCGCGCGGCTTCCATCACGTCGTCCGGCAAGGTGGAACCTTTGCTTTTCAGGGCGGCCAGCCCGATGTCGCGCTGATCCCATTCGAGACCAAGTTTGAATTTGGCGTTGGCGCGGTCGAGCACCGTGAGCGTCGCCTGGGTGATTTCGGGGCCGATGCCGTCGCCGGGGAGAACGAGAATCTTCATTGGGGTTCCTTGGTAGCCTTGTTAAAATTCGCTTGGACACGATAAACAATGCAGCACTAACAAGCAACCCGGCGCAAACATGAATTTAATGACGATGGCCACGGCCACGGCGGATGACCACACACGCGATCCCACGCGCTGGGGCAGCGCGGAAGTGGCCGCGCATTTCCCCGGCTTTCAACACGTGGATGTGCGCACCCGCGGCGCCACGATCCGCTTGCGGCATGGAGGATCAGGTCCGCCGCTATTATTGGTACACGGTAATCCGCAAAACCACACCTGCTGGTACAAGATCGCCGCGCGGCTGGCAAAAAATTATCACGTGATCCTGCCGGACTTGCGTGGCTACGGCGACAGTTCGCTGCCGGAAGCGGGCGCCGATCACATCAACTACAGCTTTCGTTCGATGGCGAACGATCTCACCGAAATCATGGATCAGTTCGGCTACGATACATTTTTTGTGGCGGGCCATGATCGCGGTGGGCGCACCGTGCATCGACTGTGTATCGATCACCCCGAGCGTATCGGCAAAGTGTGCCTGATGGACATTGTGCCGAATCACTATGTATGGACGCACCCCACCAAAGTGTGGGTGATCGGCACCTGGCACTGGGCGTTCATGGCGCAACCGGAGCCGTTTCCCGAACGCATGATTAGCGCGGTGCCGGCGGAATATTTTTTGAAAAGCCGCATGAGCATACGCGGCGGCACCGGGTTGGGATTTTTGACCGAAAGCGCGATGGCCGAATACGTTCGCTGCTATACGCTAAAAACCATCACCGGCTCGTGCCGCGACTATCGCGCCACGGCGACCTGTGATTACGTGATGGACACCGCCGACAAGGACAAAAAATTGGCGATGCCGCTGATGCTGCTGTGGGGCGCGCGCGGGCACTCACCAGAACGCGCAAGGGAGTTTTTGGATATCTGGAAGCAGTACGCGGGCAACATCGTGGCGACCGATGGCATGAACTGCGGCCACTATATGCAGGAAGAAATGCCCGATCAGGTTTTTGCGCATTTCAACCAGTTCTTTGTGTCGTAACGGCGGCGCACAACCATGCTGCTGGGCTGCATAGCCGACGATTTCACCGGTGCAACCGATCTGGCCAATAACCTCACGCGCGGCGGTATGCGCACGGTGCAGACGGTGGGCGTGCCGCGCGAGCCCTTGACGGAAGACGTGGATGCCGTCGTGGTGGCATTAAAGTCGCGCACCATTCCAGCGGCGGACGCGGTAGCGCAATCGCTCGCCGCGCTAGCGTGGTTGCAACAGCACGGCTGCAAGCAAATCTATTTCAAGTATTGCTCGACGTTTGATTCCACCCCGGCGGGCAATATCGGTTCGGTCACCGAAGCCTTGATGCACGCGCTGAGATGTGATTTCACCATTGCGTGTCCGGCTTTTCCCGAAGCAGGCCGCACAGTGTTCAAAGGCCATTTGTTTGTTGGCGATGTGCCGCTGAATGAATCGGGCATGCGCGATCATCCGCTCACGCCGATGCGTGATGCGAATCTGGTGCGCGTGTTGCAGGCGCAGATGAAGGGCAAAGTCGGTCTCATCGATTTTGAAACGGTCGCACGCGGGCCGGAGATGATACGTGCGCGCATGGCGGCGTTGAAATCGGCGGGCGTCAACGTGGCGATTGTCGATGCGATCAGCAACGACGATTTGATGCGCTTGGGGCAAGCGGTCAGTGACATGCTGCTGGTCACTGCAGGATCGGGCGTGGCGATGGGGTTGCCGCAGAATTTTGCGGTTACGGGCGCTGCTGCTACGACGTTGCCGGGTGTCAGCGGTCATCGCGCGATCCTCTCCGGCAGTTGTTCGGTGGCGACAAATGCGCAGGTCGCGCATTTCATTCACGCGGGCGGTGCGGCGCGCGCCATTGATGCCGCAAAGTTGGCGGTGAACGACGCCGAAATCGAACGCGTGCTGGCGTGGGCAAAGCCGCTGCTCGAACAAGGAAAGGGCCCGGTGCTGCTGTATTCGACGGCGGCGCCGGCGGCGGTGCAGGCGAACCAATCGCAATTGGGCGCAGGTGCGGCAGGGCAGTTGATTGAACGTGCCTTCGCGAAAATTGCGCTGGGCCTGATCGATGCAGGCGTCGATCAACTGGTGGTGGCGGGTGGCGAAACCTCCGGCGCGGTGGTGCAGGCGTTGGGCATCGAGGCGCTACGCATCGGGCCGCAGATAGCGCCCGGTGTGCCGTGGACGATGCGTATCGGTGACAAGCGAACAAAAAGCATTGCGCTGGCGTTGAAATCCGGTAATTTCGGTGCGGATGATTTTTTTGTGAAGGCCTTTCGGGTGTTGCCATGAATGAAAACTCCATACGCGAGCAGATGGCGGAATTGGGCAAGTCGCTCTACGACCGTGGCCTCGCGCACGGCAGCGCAGGCAACATCAGCGTCAAACTCACTGACGGTTATTTGCTGACGCCGACGAATTCCTGTTTAGGGCGACTGGATCCGGCAAAAATCTCGCGGCTCAATGGCAATGGCCAACTCGTCAGCGGCGACGCACCGTCGAAAGAAGCGTTTCTGCATCTGGGCATGTATCAAGAACGCCCCGCCAGCACGGCGGTGGTGCATCTGCACAGCGTGCATGCGGTGGCGGTGTCGTGTCTTGATGGGCTGAATCCTGACGATGTGTTTCCGCCGATCACGGCGTATGCGGTGATGCAGGTGGGGCAGCTCGCGCTGGCGCCGTATTACCCGCCGGGCGATAAAGCGCTGGCGGATGCCGTGCGTAAACTCGCGGGCAAACATCACGCGATCCTGCTGGCAAATCACGGTCCGGTGGTCGCGGGCGCCTCACTCAGCGCTGCCGTCTACGCCATTGAAGAGCTGGAGCAAACCGCGCGGTTGATGCTGTTACTGCGGGGACATCCCACGCGCTTGCTGACAGCGGAACAGATAGCTGATCTAAATCGCCGGTTTCCCGGTTAATGAGGCCGGAATGTGTCCTGAGCGTGACCGGCGTCAAGCATGCGGTGCGACAGGCGTTGTAAAATGCGCGCCTTGTTTCACTAGCAGTGGATGGTTATCTCATGACCCTTGCCCCGTTTCACCTCGCGTTTCCCGTGAACGATCTCGATCAGGCGCGCACGTTTTACGGCGGGCTGCTGGGTTGCGCCGAAGGGCGCTCGGATGCGGACTGGATCGATTTCAATTTTTTCGGTCATCAGATCGTGGCGTATCGCGCGCCGCACGAGACGGGCAAGAGCGCGACCTCCGGTGTGGATGGCGACGCGGTGCCGGTGCGCCATTTTGGTCTGGTGTTGCCGATGCCGGAGTGGGAGGCGATACGCGACCGGCTGGTGAATGCGGGCGTGCGATTTATCATCGAGCCGGACGTGCGTTTTGCGGGCACCATCGGCGAGCAATCGAGTTTGTTTTTTCTCGACCCCAGCGGCAACGCGCTCGAATTCAAAGCGTTCAAAGACCCCGGCAAACTGTTTGCACGATCGTAAGTTGAGGGCAAGTTATACAAATTCCATTTCATTGGAGCCATAGTTATGGCGTTCCATCAACTTGGAGAGTATGGAACGTTATCTCACTATTGAAACAGAAATAGAATTAGTCATCGGCTGCAGGTTGCTGTTCCGGGGGAAACTCCCTACACTTCGCGTTCCACATCATAGGCTACTGGAGGAATATAAAATGTTGTTATTAATCAAATACTTAACTATTATTTCGGCACTGATCGCAATGCCGGTAGCCGCGCAAGACAAGCTTAATATCTTCATCGCGACGGGGCCGACGTCGGGCGTCTACTACCCGATGGGCGGCGGCCTGGCTGATTTGCTCACCAAATACGTTCCGACACTGAACGCGACCGCAGGCACCACCGCAGGCTCGGTGGCGAATCTGCAATTGATGGGCAACAAGAAAGCCGACATCGCATTTTCAATGGCCGACGCGGGTTGGGATGCGTACAAGGGTCAGCATAAATTCACCGGCAGCGCGGTGCCCTTGCGCGCGCTGATGGTGCTCTACCCGAACCGCATGCATGTGGTGACCGTGGAAGGCACGGGCATTAACAAGTTTTCCGATCTCAAAGGCAAGCGCGTGTCCACTGGCGCGGTAAACAGCGCCACGGAAGTGATGGCGCTGCGCATGACCGAGGCTCACGGCATGACGTTCAAGGATTTCACGCAGGAGCGTCTTGATCCGGGCAAATCGGCGGATGCCATCAAAGACAAAAAACTGGATGCATTTTTCTGGGTGGGCGGCGTGCCGACCGCAGCGGTGACGGAATTGGCGGCGACGCCCGGTGTAAAACTTAAACTGGTCGATCACGAAGATGGCGTTGCCGGCATGAACAAAATCTACGGCCCGCTGTATGTGCGCGACACCATTCCGGCCAAGACCTATCCCGGTCAGGATCAGGCGAGCCGCATTGCAACGGTATGGAATGTGCTGTTGGCGCGTGCGGACGTGACGGATCAAGTCGCCTACGATATCGTGAAAATCCTGTTTGAACGCAAGGCCGATATGGAGCGTGTGCATCCCGAGTCGCGCAATTTCGACATGAAGTATCAGACCAATGCGGCTTCAGTGGTGCCTTTTCATCCGGGCGCGATCAAGTATTTCGCCGAGAAGGGCGTGAAGGTTCAGTAGGTTCAGTAAGGTTCAGTAAGTTTTTACGCAAGGCACGATAAACCCCGCCGGCGGCACGAGGCGGGGTTTTTTGTATCACCCGTTACCGCAGAAAAGAAAGCGCAATGAATACGCCAGAAGCCCAAACCGCCGTCGTCAGTGACGAAGCCCTGAAAAAGGCCGAAGAGTTCATCGAAGTCGAAGAAGGCGCGAGCAATAAATTGACCGGCTGGCTGGGCACGATGGTGGCGATACTCGCCATTGTGATGTCAGTGTTTCATTTGTATGCCGCGATGACCATCATGCCTACGCACATTCTGCGCGGCATCCATGTGGCGTTCATGCTGTTCCTGGTGTTTTTGTTGTTCCCGGTGACCAAGCGCTTTCGCAACCGCGTGTGGTGGTGGGACTGGCTGCTGGCCGGGATATCGCTGACTGTGATGGGGCATATGCTGTTCGGCGGCGATGCTTTTCTGGAGCGCAGTACCGTGCCGAACTTGTTGGATACGGTGGCTGGCGTGACACTGATGCTGCTGATACTCGAAGCGGTGCGCCGCTGCTCCGGCTGGATCATGCCCTTCGTCGTGCTGCTGTTTTTGTTTTACGCCATCATCGGCTCGCAACTGCCGCCGCCGTGGACGCATCAGGGCATGGACGTCGCGCGCATCGTCGGCCACATGTACATGACGCTCGAAGGCATCTTCGGCACGGCGATTGATGTGTCGTCCACACTGATTATTCTGTTTACGATTTACGGCGCGTTTTTGCAGTACTCCAACGCCGGCAAGTTTTATATCGATTTTTCGTTTGCCGCGATGGGTGGCAAACCGGCCGGCGCCGGGCGCACCATTGTGCTGTCGTCGTTTTTGCTGGGCGGGCCGTCGGGCAGCGGTGTCGCAACCACGGTGACGTTGGGCTCGGTGGCGTACCCGATGCTGGTCAAAGCGGGTTACGGCAAAGACGCGGCGGGCGGGTTGCTCGCGGCGGGGGGCTTAGGCGCGATTATTTCGCCGCCGGTGCTGGGTGCAGCGGCGTTTTTGATCGCCGAGTTTCTGCGCGTCACCTATCTCGAAGTGTTGTTGATGGCGACGATACCGACACTGTTGTTTTACTTTGCGTTGTTTTTGATGGTGGAAATCGATGCGCGCAAATTCGGCATGAAGCAGGTTGAAATCAACAAAGCCGATACGGTGTGGAATCTCACCAAGCGGTTTGGTTTTCACTTCCTGTCGCTGGTGGCGATTATTGCGTTCATGTTGATCGGCTTTTCACCGCTGGCGTCGGTGTTCTGGGCTACGCTGGTGGCGTTTGCCGTGAGCTTTTTGCATCCAACCTGCGCGCTGATTCCCTATGAAGTGTTCACGGGCAAAACGGCGTTCGTGAAAGGCATCTGGAATTCCGGTTTGCGCAAAGCGATGGAAGGCGGCTCGATAGGCGTGCTGAACGTCGCGGCCACTTGCGCGGCCGCAGGCTTGATCGTGGGCGTGGTCACGCTCACCGGACTCGGTTTGAAGTTCAGCTCGATCGTGTTGACGTACGCGGATTCGTGGAGTCACGGCATCGTCAATGGTTTGGCATTCATGGGCGTGTCGCCGACCCCCGCGCTGCTGCACGACGTGAAGCTGTTGCTGACGGCGCTGATGACCTCATTGATTGTGTGGATCGTCGGCCTCGCGGTGCCGGTGACGGCCAGTTACATCATCTGCGCGGTGATTGCCGCGCCGGCATTGATTCAACTCGGTGTGGCGGATTACGCTGCGCACATGTTTATTTTCTATTACGCAGTGCTGTCCGAGGTGTCGCCACCTACCGCGCTGTCGCCCTTTGCGGCGGCGGCAATTACCGGCGGTGACCCGTATAAAACAACATTGCAATCGTGGAAGTACACCATGCCGGCGTTTTTGGTGCCGTTCATGTTTGTGCTGGATCCGGCCGGCCTGGGGTTGCTGTTAATGGGCTCGTTCAAAGCGCTGGCCAAGGCATCGGTGGTGGATATCGCGATTGTGAGTGTCACCGCGATGATCGGCATCGGGGCATTGGCGGCGGGCGTGCAGGGTTGGCTGTTCAGGCAGACCACGCGGCTGGAGCGCTGGCTGCTGATAATCGCAGGCCTCGCACTGGTGTATCCTAAAGCCATGTTCGATGTGATCGGGATCAGTCTGATTGTGACGGCCATCGTGTTGCAAAAGCTGCGCAAGTTCGAAGCGCGGCCCGCTGCCGGGTGACGACGTGTCGCTTGAATTATTTCAGGCGAAAATGGCTACCCCGTTTGCGGTGCTCGGCATACGTACGGCGGGCGAGTTGCTGACGGATATTGAATACCTGCCGCGCGGCGTCGCCACCCTCGCGCCGCTGAACAAACTGGCCGCGCGTGTGTGCCGGCAGCTTGAGCGCTACATCGATGATCCGCACTATCGTTTTAGCCTGCCGTTTGACTATCGCGGCACCGCTTTTCAGTGCCGGGTATGGCGCGAGATAGCAAAAATCCCGGTAGGAAAAACAAATACTTACAAGGAGGTGGCGCTGCGGCTGCACAGCGCGCCGCGCCCGGTGGGCGGGGCGTGCGGACGTAACCGCCTGCCGTTGCTGATACCGTGTCACCGTGTGCTCGCGTCGGGCGGCATCGGCGGCTTCATGCACGCGCGCGGCGGCGATCCGATCACGATTAAAAAATGGTTACTCAAGCATGAAGGCGCTCCCTTCTGAAGGTTCCCCGCTGATCGACGAGTTTTGCGACGCGCTGTGGCTGGAAGACGGCCTGTCGCGCAACACCCTCGACGCCTATCGCCGCGATCTCGCGCAGTTTGTGCTGTGGCTTAAACAACAGCAAGGCAAAGACTTGCTGGCAGCCGATCACGGTGATTTGCAAGGCTATCTTGCCTTCCAGTTCAAGAAAAAAATTCGCGCATCGAGTGCGGCGCGTTTGTTGTCCAGCCTCAAACGATTCTTTCGCTGGTCGCAGCGGCAGAACCGCGTCACCGTTGACCCCACGCTCAACATCGACACGCCCAAGCTGCCGCGCAATCTGCCGAAAAGCCTGACCGAAGCCGATGTCGAAAAGCTGCTCGCCGCGCCCGATGTCGCGACGCCGCGCGGAGAACGCGATAGGGCGATGTTTGAAACCTTGTACGCCAGCGGCCTGCGCGTGTCGGAATTGGTGACGCTGAAGATGCCGCAGGTCAGTCAGGATATGGGCGTGGTGCGCGTACTGGGCAAAGGCTCCAAAGAACGGCTGGTGCCGTTGGGTGAAGAGTCGCTGGCGTGGGTGAAGCGCTATGTGTCCGATGGACGACCGGCGCTGCTGGCGGGTAAGGCGAGCGATGATCTTTTTGTGACCAGCCGCGGCAGCGCCATGACGCGTCAGTCGTTCTGGCAGCTTATCAAGCGCTATGCGTCGCAGGCGGGGCTGAATGCATCCATCTCGCCGCACGTGCTGCGCCATGCGTTCGCCACACATTTGCTGAACCACGGCGCGGATTTACGCGTGGTACAACTGCTGCTGGGGCATTCGGATATTTCAACCACGCAGATTTACACCCATGTAGCGCGCGAGCGGCTGAAGCAGTTGCATGCAAAACATCACCCGCGGGGGTGAGTTTTTTTAAAGCGGAAGGATGAAGGATGAAGGATGAAGGATGAAAACCTGCGATGCGTTGGTTTTCATCCTTCATCCTTCATCCTTCGCTCTATCACTACCCCCAGCCGCTTCACATTCTTTAGTGCCGCCAGCTTGGCAACGCTAACCTTGACCCACGGCGCTTTGAACTCGCTGAGGATGATCTGGGCGATGTCTTCGGCGAGTTTTTCCACCAGCGGAAAATGCGTGTCGCGGGTCAGGGCTTCGATGCGCGCAACCACTTTGGCGTAGTCGATGGTGTCGTCGATGGAATTGCTGTGCGCTGCGCGCGCGTCCGCCAGAGCGATTTCGAGATCGAACTGCACGGCTTGCGGCGCGATTTTTTCCCACTCGTAAATGCCGAGTCTGACGCTCAAACGCAATTCGCTGATGAAGATGATGTCCATGCGGGCTCGTATTGATTCGGCTAGAATTGCCGGCGATTCTATTTAAAAAGACTTGAGCACGGTAACATGAACACAGCACTTCTGGCAGTGGCGGCCTATCTTATCGGCTCGGTGTCGTTTGCCGTAATCGTCAGTCGCGGATTCGGTTTGCCCGATCCGCGCACGTACGGTTCCGGCAACCCCGGCGCTACCAATGTGCTGCGTTCGGGACGCAAATCGGCCGCAGTGATTACGCTGCTGGGTGATGCGTTAAAGGGCTGGATTCCCGTCTGGCTTGCCGCGCGATTTGCGTCACCAGGTGATGTGGAGTTGACGATGGCGCTGGCCGCGCTGCTGGCGGTTGTCGGCCATATGTACCCGGTGTTTCATCGCTTTGAGGGCGGCAAAGGGGTGGCGACTGCATTGGGCGTGTTGTTTGGTATCCATGTTTACATCGCGTTGGGTGCGGTGAGCACGTGGATCATCATGGCGGTGTTTTTTCGCATGTCGTCGCTGGCATCGATTACTGCGGCGGCCTTCGCGCCATTCGCTACATGGATGTTCTACGGCTTTACGCATCCGTTTTTTGCGAGCGTGGCGGTGATGGCGGTGTTGTTGATTTATCGCCATCACGCGAACATCAAAAAAATCCTCGCCGGCACGGAAAGTAAACTTGGCGCGAGCGCGAAGACTTAATTTCTCAGGCTGGGCGTAGTTCGTCGAGATTCCAGCGTGGACGTACCGTGAAGGCGTGACCAGTCAAGGCATGGCTTGCGTGGGCGGCTAAGCGCAGTCCCCCCGCCAGCGCAATCATCGCGCCGTTGTCAGTACACAATTCCAGCGGCGGATAAAACACGCGGCTGCCTTGTTGCGTGGCCTGCTGCGTGAGCCGTTCGCGCAGCAGCCGGTTAGCGCCGACACCACCGGCGACGACGAGTTGGGTAAGTCCGGTTTTTTTCAGCGCCGCCAGCGACTTTGCCACCAGCACATCCACGGCGGCTGCTTGAAACTCTGCCGCGAGATCGGCCTGGTCCTGCGCAGACAAATCTTTGCCGCGTACAGCGGTGAGTACGGCGGTTTTAAGGCCGCTGAAACTGAAGTTGAAGTTTCCGCTGTTGAGCATCGGCCGCGGCAACGTAAAGCGGCCAGGCGTCCCGCGTTCGGCGAGTGCGGCGATTTTTGGACCGCCGGGATAGCCCAGACCCAGTAATTGCGCGGTCTTGTCGAAGGCTTCACCGGCGGCGTCATCCACGGTTTCGCCGAGCAGGGTGTAGGCGCCGACGCCCGCGACCTGCATCAACTGCGTGTGGCCGCCCGACACCAGCAGGGCAACAAACGGAAACACCGGCGCCGGATCGGCGAGTAACGGCGACAACAGATGGCCTTCGAGGTGATGAATGCCGATGGCGGGTATTTCGAGCGCGTACGCCAGCCCGTGCGCGATGCTGGCGCCCACTAACAATGCGCCGGCCAGCCCCGGCCCCTGGGTGTAGGCTATGGCGTCGAGATCGTTGAGGGTTTTGCCTGCGCTGGCGAGCAATTCGCGCGTCAGCGGCAGCACGCGGCGGATGTGGTCGCGCGAGGCGAGTTCCGGCACCACCCCGCCGTAGTCGGCGTGCATGGCCATTTGCGTGTGCAGCTTATGGCCCAGGAGGCCTATCCCATTGTCGTACAGGGCTACCCCGGATTCGTCGCAAGAGGTCTCTATTCCTAGTATTAACAATGACTTGGCTTCCGTTGTTGGGGTGCGGGGGTAAGCGGGCGTTAGTTCAAGGTACTTCAAAAAAAGCGTACCGCTTGTTATAATACGAGACTTTCTACCTGCCAAGAATTAACTCCAGATCAACCAGATCAAATGAAGGGATTTAGGTACGCTGATGACTACTGTCCGCATCAAAGAAAACGAACCCTTTGAAGTCGCGCTGCGCCGCTTCAAACGCACTGTTGAAAAAACCGGTCTGCTGACCGATTTGCGTGCCCGTGAGTTCTACGAAAAGCCCACCTCCGAGCGCAAGCGCAAGCTCGCCGCCGCAGTCAAGCGTACCCACAAGCGCCTGCGTTCGCAAACGCTGCCGCCGAAGATGTATTAATTTGTATTGAGCCGGCCGCCTTCCTCCAATGGGGGTGGTTGGATTGCAGGAAATGAAAGGCGGGAAGTCAGGGTGAGGTAAGAAGTAAGTTAAGTGAGGGGTGAAGGTAAAATACCTTCGCCCTTTTTGCGTTTTTAGAGGAGCCGATAGACCCATGCCGCTCAAAGAACAAATCAGCGCCGATCTCAAAGACGCCATGCGCGCGGGCGACGTCCGCAAGCGCGACGCCATCCGTTTGCTCACCGCGGCGCTCAAGCAAAAAGAGGTGGATGAGCGCGTGACGCTGGCGGATGCGGACGTGGTGACGATCATCGACAAGATGCTCAAGCAGCGCCGGGACTCCATCGCCCAGTTTGAAAAGGGCGGGCGGCAGGATTTGGCCGACATCGAAAACTACGAATTGAGCGTGTTGCAGGCGTACATGCCACAAGCGTTATCCGAGGCGGAAATCGCCGATGCGGTTGCCGCGTCGATTGCCGAAAGCGGCGCCAAGAGCCCGGCGGACATGGGCAAGGTAATGGCGGTGTTAAAGCCCAAGCTGGCGGGGCGCGCGGATATGTCGAGAGTGTCTGGTTTGGTGAAAGCAAAGCTCGCAGGCTGATTTATTGTAAGTATTTGTTTTTAAACAGTTTTTATTAAATTCACCGTCTGCATCACCAATGCGATTACGATTAGCGCCATTCTGAGTCAGCCTGCGAGTCGCTATACTTACCGCTTACTGACTCACCATGATTCCACAGTCATTCATCCAGGATTTACTTCATCGCGTCGATATCGTCGACGTGATCGACCGCCACGTAAAATTGAAAAAGGCGGGCGCGAACTACGCGGCGTGCTGTCCGTTTCACGCTGAAAAATCCCCTTCGTTCACGGTCAGCCAGACCAAGCAGTTTTATCATTGCTTCGGTTGCGGCGCGCATGGCACGGCGGTGAGTTTTTTGATGGAGTATTCCGGTCTCGGATTCGTGGAGGCGGTAAAAGAGCTTGCGCAAGGCGCGGGCCTGACGGTGCCGGAAATACGCAATGAGGAGCGCGGCGATCAGCCGCAGCGCCGCCGCAGCGAAGGTGAGGACGGTGAAGACCTCTACGACATCATGCTCACCGCCGCGCAGTTTTTTCGCGCTGCGCTGAAGGATGCACCGCAGGCGATTGCGTATCTGAAAAACCGCGGCCTGTCAGGCGATATCGCTAAAAAATTCGGCGTGGGTTATGCGCCCGAAGGCTGGCAAAATCTGGAGCGCGCGTATCCGAATTATCAATCCAGCGCGCTCACCACGGTGGGGCTGGTCAAGCAGAACGACGAAGGCCGCCGCTATGATATGTTTCGTGATCGCATTATGTTCCCGATCGTCGATGTGCGCGGCAATGTCATCGGATTCGGCGGGCGCGTGTTGGGCGAGGGCGAGCCGAAATATTTGAATTCGCCGGAGACGCCGCTGTTCGAGAAGGGGCGCGAACTCTACGGCCTGTATCAGGCGCGGCGCGCGATCCGTGATGCGGGCCGCGTGATTGTGGTCGAAGGCTACATGGATGTGGTGGCGCTGGCGCAGCATGGCGTTGAACACGCGGTGGCAACGCTGGGCACCGCCACCACGCCGATGCATGTGCAAAAGCTGTTGCGGCAGACCGACGAAATTGTTTATTGCTTCGACGGCGATAACGCGGGCCGTCGCGCGGCGTGGCGCGCGCTGGAAAACAGCCTGGGCCAGTTGGCCGACGGCAAAGAGGTGCGGTTTTTATTTTTACCGCAGGGTGAAGACCCGGATTCTTATGTGCGGCAACATGGCAAAGAAAAATTCGAGAAATTACTGGATGACGCAATCCCGCTTTCAAAATTTCTGCTGAACGAGTTGTCGTCGCACGTCGATCGTAACACCCATGAAGGCCGCGCGAAATTGTTGCAGGAAGCCAAGCCGCTGGTGAAGCAGATCACCGCGCCGATGTTGTCGTTAATGCTGCGCAAGCAATTGGCGGAGGTGACCGGCATCACGCAGCAGGAGCTCAACGGAGAGTTTCAGATCAAAGCGCCCCGCGCGGCAGCGCCGGCGCGACGGGCGCCTCCGGCGCAGCGTTCGATCGTGCAATCGGTGATGGAACTATTGGTGCTGGACGGGGCGCTGGCGCGGCAGGCGGACCGCGCGATGCTTGCGCCCGGTGTCGGTTTGGCGGGTATCGATCAGCATGAACTCGCGGCGCTGAATCGATTGCTGGAAATGCTGTGTGTTGATAGTAAGCCATTGAATGTAGGAGAGTTTTTCAGGGGAACCGAGTACGAGAATTTGTTTTCTGCCGTCGAAGTGGGCGTATTGCGGCGGCAGGAGCAAGGCTTCAGCGGTGACGAGACCGGCGCGGAGTTCGTGGGCGCATGGCGGCAGTTGGCCGAAAGCATACGCAAAGCACGCATTAAAGTGCTTTTGCAGAAGTCTCAAGAGCACGGTTGGAGCCCCGAAGAGCAGTCCCAATTTATTCTTTTGCAACAACAAGTTACAGTGCAACCACTGAGGTGAGTACTGACTCACTTTAGGGTATAATCACCGGTTATCCTCGCGTCGCAGATATGGCGCGTAACTTCCCTGCGGAACTCTAGTCATGGCCAAGCCGAAGAAAGCGTCCAAATCCAAAACCCAAGCGAAGGCCAAGGTGACCAAGCGCGCGGTCGCGCATAAATCGGCTAAGGCCAAGTCGGAGGCGCGTCCCAAGGCAGCCACCAAAGCGGCGAAAACCAAAATTTCCAAGACGCAGCACGCTGCGGCCAAGCCGCAACAGAAAAAAGTCGTCGCCAAGGCCAAGCTTCCGGCGAAAGCGCACAAGCCGCACAAGCCGCAGAATCTGCAGAGGGTGAGCACACCCAAGGTGGCGAAAGGTGCCGAGAAGGCGCGCGTCGCCGCGAAGGGTAAACCGCTGTCGGCCAAGGATCAGCGGCTTGCCAAGCTAAAAGCCATTGCCGAGCAGATGGCCAAGGGCAAAACCAAGGTTGCCGAGAAAGCACCTGCGGCAGCAGCGGCTAAGACTGTTGTCCCTGCGGCGGCGGCGCCGGCGGGCAAAGAGGCGCGCGGCAAGAAACAGCCGACGCGTGGCCTTACCGCGAAAGAAAAAGCGCTGGTCAAGGAGTTCGAGCGCAAGGAACTGCGTCCCGAGGAGGCCGAAGCGCGGCGCGTTCGCCTCAAAAATCTGGTGATGCTGGGCAAGGAGCGCAGCTACCTCACCTACGCTGAAATCAACGACCATCTGCCGGATGAAATGCTTGATGCCGAGCAGCTCGAAACCATCATCGGCATGATTAACGATATGGGCATTCAGGTATACGACACCGCGCCGGATGCCGAAACCTTGTTGATGTCCGGCGCCACGCCGCCGGTCGCTGACGAAGAGGCCGCGGCCGAAGCCGAAGCTGCATTGTCCACGGTGGATTCGGAGTTCGGCCGCACCACCGACCCGGTGCGCATGTACATGCGCGAGATGGGCTCGGTGGAATTGCTCACGCGCGAAGGCGAAATTGAAATTGCCAAGCGCATTGAAGACGGCTTAAAGCACATGGTGCAGGCCATCTCGGCCTGCCCGACGACGATCGCGGAGATACTCGCGCTCGCCGACCGCGTTGAAAAAGACGAAATCCGCGCCGACGAAATCGTTGATGGGCTGATCGATCCGAATGCGCCGGTTGAGCAAGCCATGCAGGTGCAGGCCGCGTTGCCCGAGGAAGATGTGGAGGGTGACGAAGACATCGCCACCGAAACCGATGAAGAAGAAGACGAAGAAGCGCAAGCGGCGGTGCAAACCGCTGATCTGTTGCGCCTGAAAGAAGAATCACTCAAACGGTTTGGCGTTATTCGCGGCCATTACGGTCGCATGATGAAGGCGCTGGCCAAGAACGGCGCGCGCAGCCCGGCTTATCTTGAGTCGCGCGAAGACATCTCGAACGAGTTGATGAACATCCGCTTCTCGGCCAAGCAAATCGAAGCGCTGTGTGATTCCGTGCGCCGGCTGGTTGAAGAGGTGCGCCGCTACGAGCGGGGCGCGCTGGATCTGTGTGTGAACAAGGCCAATATGCCGCGCACGCATTTCATCAAGGAGTTTCCGGGCAAAGAAGTGAGCTTGCGCTGGATCAAGGGCGAAATCGACGGCGGGCACCCGTGGAGCGCGGTGCTGGCGCGGTTTGAGCCGCACGTGGTTGAACAGCAGCAAAAGCTGCTCGATTTGCAAACCCGTGTGGGACTGCCGATCAAGGACATCAAGGAAATCAATCGCCAGATGACCACCGGCGAAGCCAAGGCACGCCGCGCCAAGCGCGAAATGACCGAGGCCAACCTTCGCCTGGTGATCTCTATCGCGAAGAAATACACCAATCGCGGCCTGCAATTTCTGGATCTGATCCAGGAAGGCAACATCGGCCTGATGAAGGCGGTGGATAAATTTGAATATCGCCGCGGCTACAAATTCTCGACGTATGCAACGTGGTGGATTCGCCAGGCGATCACGCGTTCCATCGCCGATCAGGCGCGCACCATCCGTATCCCGGTGCATATGATCGAGACCATCAACAAAATGAACCGCATCTCGCGGCAAATTTTGCAGGAGACCGGCTCCGAGCCGGACCCCGCTACGCTCGCCGATAAAATGGAAATGCCGGAAGAGAAGATTCGCAAGATTCTCAAAATTTCCAAAGAACCCATTTCGATGGAAACGCCGATTGGCGACGACGACGATTCGCATCTGGGCGATTTCATCGAAGATCAATCCACCGTGGCGCCGAACGATGCGGCGGTGTTTGCCAGTCTGCGTGGCGTGACCAAAGATGTGCTCGACACCCTGACGCCGCGCGAAGCGAAAGTGCTGCGCATGCGCTTCGGCATCGAGATGAACACCGACCACACGCTCGAAGAAGTAGGCAAGCAATTTGATGTCACGCGCGAGCGTATCCGCCAGATCGAAGCCAAGGCGCTGCGCAAGCTGCGTCATCCGTCGCGTTCGGAGCGGCTGCGCAGCTTTCTCGACAACGAAGGTTGATCGAAGGCTGATTTTCAATACGGTTCGCCTACGTTTGAAAGGCCCTACCCTGTAACCGGGGGAGGGCTTTTTTATGTACTATGGTGAACTGGTGATCGAGGAGGTGCGATGGCGAATCAAGATGGGCTGACGGCATTCGGTGACTTTTTCAATCCCGCACGTCGGCGCATACTGCACGGCGCCGCCGCTGTGGGCGCGGCGTCTCTTTTGCCGTCGCTATCCTTTTCGCAATCAACGCTCCACGGCCTGCCACGCCACGCGTTGGTGATCGGCAACAGCCGCTACCTGAATTCTCCACTCGATAACCCGGCCAACGACGCCAAGGCCATTGCGGGCGAACTCAAGGCATCAGGTTTCGATGTGACGTTGCAACTGGATGCGGGCCGCGACGCCATGGTCAACGCGATCGAGGCTTACGGCAAACTACTTGCTTCGCGCAAAGCCGTTGGCCTGTTTTATTTCGCCGGGCACGGCGCGCAGCTTGCCTGGCGCAACTATCTGGTGCCGGTGGATGCGGTTATCAAGTCAATGGATGACGTACCGGCGCGCGCCGTGGAGCTCAACACGCTGTTGCAAGGCTTGACCAAGGCCAAAAATCCGATGAACGTGATTGTGCTCGACGCCTGTCGCGACAATCCGTTTGGCAAAGGGCTGCCCACCGAACAAAAGGGGTTGAGCCAGTTCGACGCGCCGCCGGGTTCTTTGCTGGCGTATGCCACGTCACCGGGCAATGTGGCGAGCGACGGCAGCGGCAGCAATGGCTTGTATACCGAACATCTGCTGCGGGAACTCAAAACGCCCGAAGCCAAAATCGAGGATGTGTTCAAGCGCGTACGGCTCGCTGTACGGCGGCGCTCCAACGGCGAACAAATACCATGGGAAAGCACCTCGCTGGAGGAAGATTTTTATTTTCATCCGCCGAAAGTGATCAACAAGATCAGCGACGGCGAAGCGACCCGGCGATTTGAAGCAGAACTGGCGATTTGGGAGCGCATCAAGGGAGCCACCGAACCGGGTTCCCTCGAAGATTATCTGCGGCGCTATCCCAGCGGATTGTTTTCGGAGGTCGCGCAGTTGCGGCTGGATCAGGTGTTGGCGAAATCGGGCGAGCGCAGAATTGATATTGCATCGAGCGAGCAAAATCCTTATTCCAAAGGCACTTTACGCATCGATACGCGGGTCAAGATTGGCGACCGCTACAGCTATCGCGAAATTGAAGCTGACACCGATCAGGAAATCAAAAAATACACACTCGTGGTCAGCCAAATCACCGACACCGAAGTGTTCTACGGCAAAGGGACGTTTGTCACGGATTTATTGGGTAATTTTGTCAAGCTATCCGATGGAAGAGTGTTCACGGGAGCGCAGTACTTTATTCCCGATTACAGCGTCGGCAAGCGTTGGACATCACGTCACCGTGTCATCAGTGACAAGGGTGATTCGTACGACACGGTTTACGATTTTAAGGTAGTGGCAAGGGAGAAAAAGACCGTGCCTGCGGGAACTTTCGATGCGTTTCGCATTGAAGGTTCTGGATGGACGCGAGGTCGCGAAGGCGTTCTCCAGTTGCAATCCCGGTATTGGGTGGCGCCCGAAGTGCGGCGATATATCGAAGCTTTTTTCTGGGTAAAACACGCCAAGGGCAAAGTACTCGAAAACAAGACGGTTCAACTTCTGGCGTTCAATCAGAAGTAACTATGCCGGTGGCGCGCTGTCGATCTTTTTCGCTGTGCGCGTGACCTCGCGAATCTCATCACGCCGCTTGAGCCACCACGCATAAGTGCGTGGCAATAAATCGTGGTAATCCGCCACACCCAATTCACGCGCGGCGTGCACTGTCCAGTAAGGGTTCCACAAAAACTCGCGCGCAATCGCGATCAGGTCCGCATCGCCGTTTTGCAGAATGTGTTCGGCTTGGTGTGCCTCGGTAATCAGCCCGACCGCGATGGTTTTGATGTCCACGTCAGCGCGAACTCGCCGTGAAAACGGCACATGGTAGCCCGGCGCACGCGGCACCAGCGTGCCGGTACCCGCGCCGCCGATGCCGCCGGATGACGGCGTAACCACGTCGATGCCGCGGGCTTTTGCTGCGCGTGCGACTTGCACCGTGTCCTCCAACGTCCAGGCGTCGCCGCTGCCATCCACGGCGGACAAGCGTAAAAACACTGGCTTTCCTTGCGGCCACGCAGCGCGCACCGCTTCAATGATGTCCATGCAAAACCGCATGCGGCCTTGCAGATCGCCGCCATAACCATCAGTACGCCGATTGACCAGTGGCGACAAAAACTGATGAATCAAATACCCGTGTGCGCCGTGAATTTCAACAATGTCATAGCCGGCATCGGCAGCACGCAGCGCGGCCCCGCGCCAGTGCGCGACGACTTCGCTGATTTCCGATTTCGACAATTCGTGCGGCACAGGTGCCGTGGCACTCGGCGCTACCGCACTGGAGGAGATCGTAGTCCACGGCGCTTCGCCCCGCGCCGCGTCTTCAGCAGCGAGCGGACGGTAACCTTCCCACGGCGGGCGGCCGGAGCCTTTGCGCCCACCGTGTCCGAGTTGTATGCCGGGCACAGCGCCGTGCACGCGTAGAAAATCATTGATACGCCGGTATTGCGCGAGATGTCTATCATCGTAAATGCCGGCGCAGTGATACGACTTGCGCCCGCGATCTTCCACCGCAGTCTCTTCGCAAAACACCAGGCCCGCTCCGCCCATCGCGAATTGGCCGAGATGCACCAGATGATAGTCGGTAGGACCTGCATCGCATTCCGAGGTGTACTGGCACATCGGCGATACCACCACGCGATTGCGCAGGGTGATTTCTCCAAGCTGCATAGGGGTGAACAGCAATGGCGGGCGGCTGGGTTCTGGCATGATTTTTTTGAGGGCGGGCAGCGGTATTTTATCGGAACCATTGCACTACGGAGCGTGCTGTGCGTTTTGTCCGGGCCAGAGTAAAATACTGGTCCCCCGGGCCCTTAGCTCAGTTGGTTAGAGCAGCGGACTCATAATCCGTTGGTCGATGGTTCAAGTCCATCAGGGCCCACCAAACAATTCAACGACTTACAAGCCACCAGTCAGGCTACTTTCGGATCAACGTGACGAAAACGTGACAACTCCAACACGTTAGCGCCACGGCCTGATTCGATCCGTGCTGCTGCCACTGCTAGGTGTTCGGTCGCAAACTTCGCATACCGATCGACCATCACACGGGATTTCCATCCCCCCAACTCTTTCAGCTCATCGCAAGACGTTCCCGCCTGACGATGCCACGATGCCCAAGTGTGTCGGAGATCATGAAAGCGAAGGTCTGTTAATCCTGACTTCCTTAACGCGGTATGCCACGCCGTATTGGTGAGTTCCCACCGTATCGGCTTACCCCGAAAAGTAAAGCAGTACTGCGGGTGCTTTCCGGTTTGCTCTTCCAGAACCTTTACCGCGTCATGGTTCAACGGGACACCTCGCGGCGCGCCATTCTTGGTTTGATTAAGCCACGCTGTATTACGGCTTAGATCACGTCACGCGGCAGGCGCGCAGGGGAGAAGCGTTTTAGCCGGGGCTGGTCAGCCGCCACCTTAAAAACGCCTGCAATGTCGTCCCACAGCGGATGGTCAGGCCAGCGCGTTTGCGTGCTGTGTGTGGCGCTCGGGATCGTCAGCCTTAACCAGTCCCGCCGAGCTGTTTACGCCAGACGCTTTCGATTTCAAGAAACATCACGCTTCACTTTTTGCACTTGGTCATTGAAACCGCCCTTACAACGTACATTGCCTTACCTCGTTTACAATGGGATGCTATTTTTAGAGCGCCCTGTAGTTGATATGGCAGACGAGTCGCCAACCGACTTACCTGATCCCGATCCCAAGCCCGTGCCGCCGAGCGCGGATGATTACGGCGGATGTTGCGACAGCGGTTGCACGCCTTGCGTGTACGACCTTTACTGGGACGCGCTTGCCCGCTATGAAGCCGCGCTGGTGGCATGGGAGTCGCGCCGGGCGGCGGATGCGGGTTAAGTCCTTGTTATACTTGGGGTTAATTTATAAATATTTGTTTTTAAACGATAATTTTAATAATTGGCACTTACGTCCGAATTGTCGGTCGAATATTTCTCACCCTATTGCGGTGCAATTTATAATCCATTTTAATGGGTATAATTAGTAAATATTGTAACAATAACAAGTGGTTATAATATATTGCAGTGCAATATAATCTATGGCAGAATGTTGTTTGTCATTAAGCGAATCGTAATTTGGGGTTGCAGTGGTGCTGGACCGTCACTAGAATTGCCCCACTTTTGCGAGCCCTACCCCAACTGCTTGTGGAATTGGGATGTGCTTAGCACAAGGAAAACCGTGCCTCTGCGCCAGCGTCAAGCGAGGTAACTTAACCGGTCCTAAAAAACTGCCCGACGAAGGAGGTTTTGCATGTACGCAAAATCAATCATTGAACATGTGGTTGCGCGGTTAGCCGCCGGCGCATGGACCCAGCAACTGAGTTTTGTGCCGGTCGTGATGGCGCTAGCCGTGGCTTCCCTTCCGTTTACCCTGGCGTCTCGGGTCGATACGTCTGCGCTCTATAGCGCATCCAGCGCGCCCGACGCCGATGCCCCGGCGGCTGATGAGCCGCCCGTCAGCAACACGCCTGTCAACAGCGGCATGGTCAAAACGGCTGCCAACGCTACGGCGACCGCAGCGCTGGAAGAACGCCGCTACACCCTGGTGGCGGAGTACATGGCGCGCAAGTTCTTTGTTTCGCGGCAGGTGGTGCTGGATCTGGTGAAAACCGCGCATAGCGTGGGCCGCAAATACAATGTGGATCCGATGCTGCTGGTGGCGGTGATCTCGATCGAGTCGAGTTTCAATCCGATCGCCGAAAGCGTCGTGGGCGCCAAAGGGTTGATGCAGATCATCCCGCATTTCCACCTCGAAAAATTCACCGAGTTTGGCGGCGAACAGGCGATCTTTGATCCGCGCACCAACATCGCCGTCGGCGCAAAAATTATCCGCGAATACCTGCAAAACTCGTCGGGCAACCTGTTCACCGCCATGCAGACCTACGGCGGCGCGCTGGCGGATCGCGACGCGTCGTACACGCACAAGGTGCTGAACGAGAAAGACCGGCTGGATACCTTGCTCGGCTTGACCAAGACCAACCGCAGCGGTTTCGCGGAATACGTAACAGCCTCCGCCGCGCCCGCCGCAGGCCCCGCACCAGCGAAGGCGCCTGCGGTTGAGCAACCCAACGAACGCGTGCAGATCATTATTCCGCCGCGTGCCCCGCCGGCTGAAACCACCTTGCTGGAGCTGCCCCGCGTCACCAAACCGGTTGCGCCTGCCGCTTCCGTGCCGGCGCCCGTCGCCGTTCTGCGCATTCAGTAGTTCCCTCGCGCTGTTCGTGCGCCGGCGTGTCCGCGCCAGCGTAGTTTCGCTATATAGTAGGGCCTTGCGCCGCCCGTATGCTCACTCCGGCGGCACGGGAGCCCGCTATGCCC
>JAYVQD010000100.1:0-10107 GCA_043777275.1 Nitrosomonadales bacterium | reverse complement strand
AACAGCACGTCTTCCGGCGGCACGTACACGTTGTCAAAAAATATCGGCGCCCACGAATTGCCCGACATGAATTTGCCCGGCTTGCCTATCGAGAAACCCGGTGCACTACGCCGCAACATCACCGAGCCGATGCCGCCCACGCCCGGCCCGTAACGCACATACACCAGATACTGATCGGCGTGCGGGTTCGGGAACACCTTCTGCCCGTTAATGCGGAAGCCTGCGCCGTCGGGCGTGGCGGTGGTTTGCAAATCAGTGGTGGCCGAGCCGGCATCCGGCTCGGTCATCGCCACCGCAATCACTTCATCGCCTTTGAGCAGCGGTTGCAGGTAGCGTCGCTTCTGATCCGCAGTCGCAAAATGCGCCAACACCCGAATCGCGCCGAAGTTGCCTTCCTGAATAACGTCCGCGCTGCGCGGACACACCAGCGCCACCTGCTCGATGGCCAGCACCGCATCCATCAGCGTGCCACCACCACCGCCATCGGCTTCGGGCAGCGTGATGCCCAGCAACCCCGCCGCCGACATTTTGCGCGCGATGTCATGCGGAAATTGCGGGACCTGTCCGCGCGCCAGCGCGCCGTCGGCCAGCTCTTTGCGCGCGAACGCCGCGACAGCATCGCGAAACGCGCGTTGATCTTCAGTAAGATTGAAATCCATGGTGGCGAGAGAAAGTGACTATCTGAATACCTGAATACCTGGAATACCACATGCCGGACAGGGCGTCCGGGATTCAATATTCTACTATCTCGACAGCAATGTCAGGCGATGCTGCCGTGAAATCTGTTGCGCTCAGTTGCTCTATGCTCTACGGCGCGCGTTTGCGCGCAAACAGCGCCATCAACTCTCCCACGATGCCGCGCCGGAATGCCAGCACGCATACCACGAAAATCGCGCCCATGATGACCTGCACCCATGAGCCGACTTTATCGGCGAGCTGATTTTGCAGCCCGATGACGACAAACGCGCCCACCACCGGGCCGAACACGGTGCCGAGCCCGCCCAGCAAGGTCATCAACACCACCTCGCCTGAGGTGTGCCAGTGCGCATCGGTGAGTGAAGCGAGTTGGAACACCACGGTTTTGGTGGCGCCGGCCAAGCCGGAGAGCGCGGCGGAAATCACAAACGCCAGCAGCTTGTATTTATCCACATCGTAGCCGAGCGAGATCGCGCGCGGCTCGTTCTCGCGTATGGATTTCAACACCTGTCCGAACGGCGAATGGATAGTGCGATAAATCAAAAAGAAGCCAAACAGAAAAATCGCAAATACAAAATAATACAGATTTAGATTGTCCGCGAGATCGATCACGCCAAACAACTTGCCGCGCGGCACGCCCTGCAGGCCATCTTCGCCGCCGGTGAACTTCATTTGCAGCCACACGAAATACAGCATCTGCGCCAACGCCAGCGTGATCATCGCAAAATAGATGCCCGCGCGGCGTATCGCCAGACTGCCGAACAGATAGCCCAGCACGCCGGCGAAGGCGGTGCCCGCGAGGATGCCGAGCTCCGGCGACAGCCCCCACGCCTTGATCGCGTAGCCCGTGATGTAACCCGCTGCGCCGATAAACGCGGCGTGACCGAACGACAACAACCCGGTGTAGCCCAATAACAGGTTGAACGCGCACGCAAACAGCGCGAAGCACCAGCATTTCATCAGAAACGTCGGGTACACACCCAGGTGCGGCGCCAGCACGCCCGCCACGATGAGCGCGATAAAACCCCAATGCGTGCGCGTCAGCATTATTTCTCCCGTCCGAATAAACCGGCCGGTCGCACCAGCAGCACAATCGACATAATGACAAATACCACCACCGCAGATGCTTCCGGGTAAAACACTTTGGTCAGCCCTTCCACCAGGCCGAGCGCCAGACCGGTCACGATGGAACCCAGTATCGAGCCCATGCCGCCAATCACCACCACCGCAAACACCACGATGATGAGATCAGCCCCCATCAGCGGGCTGACGGTAAAGATCGGCGCGGCCAGCACCCCGGCAAAACCGGCCAGCGCCACGCCAAACCCATACGTCAGGGTAATCATCAGCGGCACATTGATGCCGAACGCCTGCACCAGACGCGGGTTTTCCGTGCCCGCGCGCAAGTACGAGCCCAGCTTGGTGCGTTCAATCACAAACCAAGTCGCAAAGCACACGATCAGCGAAATCACAATCACCCACGCGCGATACTTGGGCAGATACATGAACCCCAGATTGATCGCGCCGCGCAGCACTTCGGGGATGTCATACGATTTGCCGGACGATCCATGCCACTCGCGAAACAGGCCTTCGATGATCAAGGCGATGCCGAACGTCAGCAGCAAACCGTACAGATGATCGAGCTTATACAAGTGCCGCAACATGGTGCGCTCGATAAAAATTCCGAGCGCGCCCACGATCAACGGCACCACAATCAACGCCGCCCAATAGTTAATGGCAAAATCCGGCGAGCCCAGCCACGGCCCCAACTGCGTCAACCCTATCCACGCCAGAAACGCGCCCAGCATGTACTGCGCGCCATGCGTGAAATTGATGATATTCAACATGCCGAAAATGACCGCCAGGCCCAGACTCAACAGCGCGTAAAACGAGCCGTTGATAAGGCCCACCAGCAGCTGGCTGTAGAGGGCTTGAGGAGTGATGTTCAATAACTCAAACATTGCGTGCAACCTCACCCAAGGCGGAAGGATGAAGGATGAACAAGGGCACACTTGAAGCGAAGCAGGATGAAAAAAATCGTCGTTCTAACCACGACAATATGCATGCCGAGCGTTGGCTTGTTTTCATCCTTCCGCCTTCAGCCTTCATCCTTATTACTTCATGTCATCCTTATTTTTTCAAAAGCGGACATTCGCTGTTCGCCACCGGCCCCACGGCATCAGCGGCCGGAATCACCTGACGCACATGGTAGTAGTCCCACGGATACTTCGACTCCTCCGGCTTTTTCACTTGCAGCAGATAGAAATCATGGACGTGACGGCCATCGTCGCGAATTTTTCCGTTCTTGGCGAAGAAGTCATTGATCGGCATTTCTTTCATCTTCGCCATCACCGCCTTGGCTTCGTCCGTGCCTGCCGCCTTGATCGCCTTAAGATAATGCATAGTCGATGAATAAACGCCCGCCTGCACCATGGTCGGCATGCGTTTGTGGTGATCGTAATACCGTTTCGACCAGGCGCGCGTCTCGGGGCTGAAATCCCAGTAGAAGCCTTCGGTGAGATACATGTTCTGCGCCGTCTTCAATCCCAGGCTGTGGATATCGGTGAGAAACATCAGCAATCCGGCCAGCGATTGCTTGGGCATGATGCCGAATTCCGCCGCCTGTTTGATGGCGTTGGTGGTGTCGGTGCCCGCGTTGGCCAGACCGATCACCTTGGCGCCGGACGATTGCGCTTTCAGCAGGAAGGATGAAAAATCCGTGCCTGGAAACGGGTGACGCACCGCCCCCAGCACCTTGCCGCCATTGGCTTTCACCACGTCGGACGTGTCTTTTTCCAGCGAGTGGCCGAACGCATAGTCCGCCGTCAGAAAAAACCAGCTATCGCCGCCCTGCTTTACCACCGCCTTGCCGGTGCCATTGGCCAACGCGTAGGTGTCGTACACGTAATGCACATTGGTATCGGTGCAGTTCTTGCCGGTAATCAGTGTAGAGGCCGCGCCGGAGACGATGGTGATGCGGTTCATTTGTTTGGCAATCGGCATCACCGCCAGCGCCGTTGACGTGGTGACCAGATCACCGATCATGTCCACCTTGTCGCGCTCGAACCATTCGCGCGCCTTGTTGGAAGCCACGTCCCCCTTGTTTTGGTGATCGGCGTAGACCAGTTCAATGGGGAATGCCTTGCCTTTTTCCTGGGCACGAAAATCTTCGATCGCCATTTTGGTGGCGGTGATCGAGCCCGCGCCGGACAAATCCGCATACAGCCCCGACATGTCGGTGAGGATGCCGATTTTTACCACGCCATCCGACAGTTTGATGGTTTGTGCCGTCAGGACATTGGGTAGTACCGCCAGCGCTGCTGCTACCGCGAGTGTTGCCAGTTTCTGTTGCATTGTCGATCTCCTCGATTGATAAAACTCAAATACCCCTCAAATACCCAGTAATTCATGCAAGCGATCCATCTTGCCCTGCAATTCGTTCATCGCCACAGTCTCCACGATGCGCCCATGCTCAATCACGTAGTGCCGATCCGCCAGCGGCGCGGCGAAGCGAAAATTCTGCTCCACCATGATGATGGTGTAGCCGCGCTCTTTCAACTGGCGGATCACCCGCCCCAGCGTCTGCACGATCACCGGCGCCAGACCTTCACTGATTTCATCCAGCAACAGAAGTTTTGCCCCGGTACGCAGGATGCGCGCAATCGCCAGCATCTGCTGCTCGCCGCCCGAGAGCCGCATGCCGGGGCTACTTCTGCGCTCTTTCAGATTGGGAAACATGGCGTAGATTTCCTCAACACTCATGCCGCCACTCGCCACCTCCGGCGGCAACAAGAGATTTTCCTCAGCAGTCAGGCTGGCAAAAATGCCGCGCTCCTCCGGGCAATAGCCGATGCCCAGATGCGCGATCTCGTGCGTGGCCATGCCGATGGTTTCGCTGCCGTTGACCTGGATTGATCCGCTGCGCTTGCCGGTCAGGCCGAGTATCGCGCGCAAGGTGGTGGTGCGTCCCGCGCCGTTGCGGCCCAGCAGGGTTATCACTTCGCCGCGGTTCACCACAAAATCCAGTCCGTGCAGAATATGCGATTCGCCATAGAACGCATGCAGGCCGGTCACCCGCAGCATTTCTCCGCCGCCGCCGCTAGCGTTGCTCACTGCCGACCTCACTGCCGACCTCACTGCCGACATACGCCTCCAGCACCAGCGGATTTTTCGACACCTCGGCATACGGCCCCTCGGCCAGCACCGCGCCGCGCGCGAGCACGGTGATCGTGTCCGACAAATCGGCCACCACGCTCAGATTGTGTTCCACCATCAGAATGGTACGATTGACAGAGACCTTGCGGATCAAGTCAACCATGCGTCCGACATCCTCGTGCCCCATGCCCTGCGTGGGCTCATCGAGCAGCATCAACTCGGGATCGAGCGCCAGGGTGGTGGCGATTTCGAGCGCGCGCTTGCGGCCATAGGGCAATTCCACCGTCACCGTTTTGGCGAAGGGCGCGAGGTCCACCGACGCCAGCAGCGCCATCGCGCGGTCATTCAACTGGTCAAGGGACTTCTCCGATTTCCAGAAATGAAACGAGGTACCGAGCTTGCGCTGCAAACCGATGCGCACATTCTCCAGCACCGTAAGACGCGGAAACGTCGCGGAAATCTGAAACGAGCGCACGATGCCGCGCCGCGCAATCTGCGCGGGTTTTTCACCGGTGATATCAACGCCATTGAAATGGATCGAGCCCGCCGTCGGCGCGTGAAAATGCGTGAGCAGATTGAAGGTCGTGGTCTTGCCCGCGCCATTGGGCCCGATCAGCGCATGGATCGAGCCGCGCTTGACCTTGAGATCAACGTTGCTAACGGCGACGAAGCCTTTGAACTCTTTGGTGAGCCCACGCGTTTCGAGGATGTGTTCAGTGCTTGCCGGCATAACTTGCGGTGTTATTGTAAGTATTTGTTTTTAAACAACTTTTTATGGATTTACGAATCTATGGCCGATGCCGATTGGACCTGCTTGCGCAACACGTATTTCTGAATTTTTCCGGTGGAAGTCTTCGGCAGCGCGCCGAACACCACCTGCTTCGGCACCTTAAAGCGCGCCATGCGTTGCCGGCAGTGCTCAATGATTTCCGCCTCGGTCGGTTGTGCGCCTTCTTTCAATTCGACAAACGCGCACGGCACCTCGCCCCATTTTGCATCGGGCATCGCCACCACCGCGGCCGCCATCACCGCCGGATGACGATACAGCGCGTCTTCAACCTCAATCGACGAAATATTTTCGCCGCCGGAAATAATAATGTCTTTCGAGCGATCCTTGATTTTGACGTAGCCGTCGGGCTGCATCACCGCCAGATCGCCGCTGTGAAACCAGCCGCCGGCGAACGCCTCGCGGGTTGCGGTTTCGTTTTTAAGATAACCCTTCATGGTGATATTGCCGCGAAACATGATCTCGCCCATGGTCTCGCCATCGTGCGGCACCGGCTGCATGGTGGCCGGGTCCATCACCGTCATGCCTTGTTGCAGATGATAGGCCACGCCCTGCCGCCCATTCATCTCGGCGCGCTGCTCCACCGCCAGCGCGTCCCAATCCTCATGCTTGGCGCACACCGCCGCCGGGCCGTAGGTTTCGGTCAGGCCGTACACATGCGTGAGGTTAAAGCCGATTTTTTCCAGGCCTTCAATCATCGCCGCCGGGGGCGCGGCTCCCGCCACCAGACAATTCACCGGGTGCGTGATGCCCTGCTGCATCGCTGCCGGGGCATTGAGCAGCAGGTTATGCACAATGGGCGCGCCGCAGTAATGCGTGACTTTGTGCGCGCGGATCAAATCAAAAATCGCCTGCGCGTCCACCCGGCGCAAACAGATGTTCGTGCCTGCGGCGGCGGCGATGGTCCACGGAAAACACCAGCCGTTACAGTGAAACATCGGCAGCGTCCATAAATACACCGGATGCGGCGCCATGCCCCACGACAAAATATTGCTCACCGCGTTCAGATACGCGCCGCGATGGTGATACACCACGCCTTTGGGATTGCCGGTGGTGCCGGAGGTGTAATTGAGCGAAATCGCGTTCCACTCGTCGCTAGGCAACGCCCACTCGAAATTTTCGTCGCCGCCTGCAATGAAGGTTTCGTAATCCATCTTGCCCAGCAGCTTGCCGCCCGCAAACGACGCATCATCCACGTCAATCACCAGCGGCTTGACCTTCACCAGCGTCAGCGCCTTTTCAATCGTCGCGGAAAACTCACGATCGCTCAGCAACACCTTCGCCTCACCGTGGTCGAGCATGAAGGCAATCGCCTCGGCATCGAGCCGCGTGTTGAGTGTATTCAATACCGCGCCGGTCATCGGCACGCCGAAGTGCGCCTCGTTCATGGCGGGAACATTCGGCAGCATCGCCGCCACCGTGTCGCCTTCGACGATGCCATGCTGCTGTAACGCGGACGCCAGGCGGCAACTGCGCGCATAAACCTGCGCCCACGTGAGCTGGATGTCACCGTGGATCACCGCGATGCGCCGTGGATAAACCGTAGCCGTGCGCGCGAACAATGACAACGGCGACAGCGGCGTGTGATTCGCCGCGTTCTGGCCGAGACCGGTGTTGTACGGGTGGATAGGTTTCATCGTTGGTGCGGGTTCGCGAACAGATTGTGTAGTCTAACGCGTCCTGAGTGTTTTGAATTTACTGTTTAAAAACAATTACTTACAAAATCCTGACGAACGTGGCTCACAGCCGTATAAACAGTCGCCCCTGCTCCAGGTTAAACACTTTGCGCGCGCCCCGCGCAGCGCCTGCCCGGAACGACAACTGGCTCGAACCCGCGTCCCAAGTCATCGGCTTGCCGCTATACGGATCGTGAAAGCGTGCGTCGGATTTCGCCGCGAGTTCGGCAACGCCGTTGGCGACATCCGGCGCACGCAGATTGGCCGCCAGCACTTCAACGCCGAGACCCACCAACCGGTTGCAGGCATCAAGATCAACCAGGCGCAACGCGTACGGCACAAACGACGGCATGCCCGTTTGCAACATCACTTTTCCCATCGGATTATGAATAGTGTCCCGCAGCTTCCATTCTTCAACCACGGCAGGATGGTCGCGTTCGAACGCCAGCGCGGCGGGCGGCTGGCGCAACAATCCTGCGGTCTGCAAGTACTGCTCGTGGAGTTTGTTGAGGGTTGCATTGGGTTGATAAAAAAACCGCGTCGCGATCTTGTCGAGCCAACGACCCTCAGCCGTCAGGCCGCCAGCGGCAGGATTCTTCAGCGCCTGCGCCATAAAACCGTACTCCGAATCGATGATCTCATCCATTTGCAACGCGGCGGGCGCGATCGGTTTGAGCATCTCCCTCAAGCGCGGCACAAATGCACGCAGACCGGCGGCGTGGGTTTGCAGCAAATCCGTGACAAACGCCAGATCACGCATGTAATGGGCCACAGCCACCATCTTGCCCAGCGTGCCCGCGCCGTCGAGCATCACGCGCTGAAACGCGATGTCGCGCTCGACGTCGGACAAGGCATCCGCGATCTTTCCGGCGTGCGCCTTCTGCGCCGCGCGCGCGAGATACGCACGTTGCGCCGCCGCCAGATGCAGGTACGAGGGAAACTGCGACTCCAGACGGAACGGGTAATCCAGAATCTCGCGATAGGCGCGTAGCGCAATCAGCTTTTCGTAGCGATCCAGATATTCTTTGTACGCGTGCAGCCTGGAATCCATGTCTGCCGGCGCATCGCGCACCACCGTCAGGCACGACACCTGCGCCGGGTCGCATATCTCCGGACGCCTGGCCCGCTTGACTGCTATTTTGGCCGGCGCGCGGCGCTCACGAGCCGCCGCGCGCTCCTCGGCAAGCCACTCTCGCGCATACGCGGCGCCATGGCGATCAGTGCCACATACGCGTTTTCTGCTTCCGGCACGGCAGACGGCTTGAACACGCCCAACGACGCCGTCCAGGGATTTGGTTTTTCGTCGAACGCGTTGATGGCGATCACCACACCCAGCGGCAGCACCACCAGCACCAGCGCCGCAATGCCCATCCATTTCAACGTCTTTTGCATGGCCAGTCCTTATTCGAACCCCGCCGCGTATCCGGTTTACCTGAATTCATCCCGGAAGCGAAGCACCGCTTCCTCAATGCGATCCACCGCGAAAACCTCCAGCCCCGCAATCGGTTGCTTCGGCTTATTCGCTTTCGGAATCATGGCCTGCGTGAACCCCAGCTTGGCTGCTTCGCGCAGCCGCTCCTGCCCGCGCTGCACCGGGCGCACTTCACCCGCGAGCCCGACTTCACCAAACACCACCAGCTTCGCCGGCAGCGGTTTGTTTTTGAGCGACGACACCACCGCCATCATCACCGCCAAATCAGCGGCGGGTTCGGTGATGCGCACACCGCCCACTGCGTTGATAAATACATCCTGATCGAAACACACAATACCCGAATGCCGGTGCAGCACCGCCAGCAGCAGCGCGAGACGATTTTGCTCCAACCCCACGGATAACCGGCGCGGATTCGGCGCGTGCGCCTCATCCACCAGCGCCTGAATCTCCACCAGAATCGGGCGTGTGCCTTCCTGCGTCACCATCACACACGAGCCCGCGACTTCGCCGCTGTGCTGCGACAAAAACAGCGCCGATGGATTGGACACGCCCTTCAAGCCTTTTTCGCTCATCGCGAAAACACCGAGTTCATTCACCGCACCGTAGCGGTTTTTGAACGCGCGGATCAAGCGGAAACTCGAATGCGTGTCGCCCTCGAAATACAGCACGGTATCGACCATGTGTTCGAGTACACGCGGCCCGGCCAGCGCGCCCTCTTTGGTGACATGGCCCACCAGAATAATGGTGGTCGCACCCGACTTCGCCACGCGCGTGAGTTGCGCCGCGCACTCACGCACCTGTGCCACTGATCCCGGCGCCGAGGTGAGAGCCGCCGAATACAGCGTTTGAATCGAATCGATCACCGCGACATCGGGCTTCTCGTGCTGGATGGTGGCCTGAATTTTTTCGAGATTGATCTCCGCCAGCACATGCACGTGCTTCGGGTCAGCATCCAGGCGCTTCGCACGCAGCGCGATCTGCTGCGCGGATTCTTCGCCGCTGACATACAGCACCTTGCGCGTGGCGCCCATCGCGGCCAGCGATTGCAGCAGCAGCGTGGATTTACCAATACCCGGATCGCCGCCAATCAGCACCACGCCGCCCGGTACCAACCCGCCGCCCAGCACGCGGTCAAATTCCGATACCCCGGAGGGAATACGCGCTTCCTCGCGCGCCTCAACCTCCGACAAGCGTTGCAGCTTGCCTGCCTCGGCAATCAGCCCGAAGCGATTGCCGCCGGGCGCCACGGTCTCATTGATACTTTCGACGAGCGTGTTCCACTGCTGGCACGCCGGGCATTGCCCCTGCCACTTGGGCGATTGCCCACCGCATTCGGTGCAGACGTAGATTGTTTTGGGCTT
>JAYVQD010000099.1:0-2605 GCA_043777275.1 Nitrosomonadales bacterium | reverse complement strand
GTCTTGGCGAAATCGATCAGTTGTTGCAGCGTGTTAATCGGCACCGACGGATGCACCACGATCACCAAGCCGCTCGAATTGCAGATGTGGCTGATCGGCGTGAAATCGCGGAAGGTGTCGTAAGGCAGTTTTTTGTAGACCACCGGGTTGATGGTGTGGCCGCCTGCGGTAGTCAGCAATGTGTAACCGTCGGACGGCGCTCTGGATACGACCTCGGTGCCGATGATGTAGTTGGCGCCGGGACGGTTATCGACCACGACGTTTTGTCCGAGTTGCGTGCCCAATTTCTGCGCCATGATGCGGCCAACCACATCGACCGCGCCGCCGGGAGCTACCGGAACGACCAGCCGGATGGGGCGGTCGGGGTAGGCGGCTGGGCAGAGCGTTGCCGAGAACAACCCGATAGCAGCTATCCATCGTAGAAAAGTCATGTGCTTCCCCCTACCCTCACCCTCTCCCGCCCCAGGGCGGGACAAGGGAACACTTGAAGCAGAGCAGAGGGGGTTTCTTTGTAAAGTGGCAACGTTTCCATACGTGAATGCGTCACAAATTCACCCCTCACGCCTAACACCTCACGCCCATCAAGCCGGCATCCACGGCATCGGCGCCTGCGACGCAAACTCGGTACGGCAATCAATCACCGCAGGCAAGTCGGATGCCATCGCCTGCTCGAACGCTTTTTTGAAATCCTGCGGCTTGTCGACCACCACGCCGAAGCAATCGAACGCTTTGGCAATTTTGGCGAAATCGGTTTCGAGAAATTCGTAGCACTCGTTCTTGCGGTTGGGTTCGGGCGCGCCGGTGTAGGCGATGCTCAGGTTCTTTAATCCTTGCGCGAGGCACTTGTTGTTGTTGACGATGGTAACGGTCTTGATGCCGCGGCGGCGCGCGGTTTCGAGTTCAGGCAGATGGTAATAAAACCCGCCATCGCCGGTGAAGCACACCACCGGTTTATCGGGCGCGCCGCACTTGCCGCCGAGCGAGGCCGGGAACGACCAGCCGAGCGAACCTGCCGCTCTAAAATAGCGCTGCGCCGGGTGATTGAAATACACCATGGTGTTGGTCCACAGCGCCGCAAAGCCGGTGTCGGCGAAAAGGATCGCGTCTTTCGGCAGCAGCTCGGTGAGTTCTTTGCACAGGCGGCCGGGGTTCATCGGCACCGCGTCGGAAGAGCGAATTTTCTCGGTCTCCACACGCCACGCGTCTACGTGTTTGCGCGCGGTGGCGAGCCAGCCATCGCGCTTGGCGGCTGCGGCGGTGGCGGCAATCGCTTCGATGGCGGTGCGCACATCCGCCTGCACACCAATCACGCCGGAGTAGTTGCGGCCAATCTCCACCGGATCGATATCGATCTGGATAATCGGCGTGCCGTCCTTCGGCATTTTGTAATTGCCGGTGGTGTGATCGCTGGTATTGCTACCGCAGAAAATCACCAGGTCGGCTTCATCGACAATGTGATTGCCGCCGGTGCGTCCATACAGGCCCATGGTACCGTAGAACAGCGGATCATTTTCAGTGAGGATCGCTTTCGCATCGGGCGTGGCGCACACCGGCGCGCCGATTTTCTCGGCCAGCTTCGCAATCGCCGCGCCCGCATCGGAAATGGTTGCGCCCCGGTCAGCAATAATCACCGGCTTTTGTGATTTTGCAATCGCCGCCACCGCGCGCTGCACCGCTGCCGCATCGGGCGCGGGGCGAAACGCCGGGTAGCGCGTGTGCGTGTCGTCGGGCAGCACGTCGAACAAGCCTTCGAGATGCGTGATGGCATCGCCCGTGAAACCGGCCATATCCAGATGTACCGGGCGCGGCGTACCCGTGGTGGCCTCGCGGAACGCCTGGCGCATCAGTTGCTGCATCTGCTCCAGCGCGTCGATCTTGGCGTGAAATTTGGTGACGGCACTGTAGAGCGGCTGATGATCGACTTCCTGATACGCGTTGCGGTATTGCATGGTGCTGACGTGACGACCGGTGATCGCGATAACCGGCGAATGACCGAGATAGGGGTCTTGCATGCCCGACGCCAGATTCGCCGCGCCCACCGACTGCGCCATGCACACGCCGGGCCGCCCGGAGGTGCGCGCGTATCCATCGGCCATGTAGGCCACGCCTTTTTCGGAGTGGCCGAGGATGCGATGGATGCCGGTGTCTTCCATCGCCGCCAGCGCGCGGCGCAATACGGCGTCCATGAAAAACAGATGCGTGACGCCGTACGATTTAAGAATCTGGCCGAACAATCTCGCGCCGGTCATTTTTTGAGGCATGAACGTTTCCTGGTTTATAGTGTTAAAGATTATTGTTTAAAAACAGATACTTATGAATACTTTCCTTGTGCATTTTATTTTTCCTGCAGAAACGGAACCACCATTTTTGCAAACAACGCTGGCGTTTGCGCGTGCATGAAGTGCCCTGAATCGGCTTCAACGTACCGGGCGCCGGGGATCAACTTCGTGAGTTCCTGCACCATCGTGGGCGGGCGCATCACGTCGTGTTGGCAGCCGATCGACAACGTGGGGCAGGCGATGTCGCCGAGTTCGGTATCCACTTCCATATCGAGCAACATGCGATTGATGGCGGCAAAACTTTGCGGATCATTGGTGATCCAGCG